>NZ_JAODYT010000041.1:0-42067 GCF_029834875.1 Pseudomonas sp. GD04158
ATCGAGCAGGCCGTCCTGTACCAGGCTCATGGCCAGCGGCAGCAGCAACTGCACGCTGCTGATGCCCGGCTCGGTGGCGGCGAAGGGCGCCAGCTTGGCGTCGCGCTCGTGCGGCTGGTGGTGGCTGGCGATGGCCGAGATCACCCCGGCCTTCACCGCCTCGCGCAGGCCGTCGCGATCAAAGCGCGAGCGCAGCGGCGGCTGCACGTGGTAGAGGCTGGAGAAATCGATCAGCGCCTCGTCGGTGAGGATCAGCTGGTACAGCGCCACATCGGCGGTCACCGGCAGGCCGCGGGCCTGAGCATTGGCGATCAGCTCGGCGCCACGGGCGCTGGTGATCTGGCTGAAGTGCGCGCGCACGCCGCTCTGTTCCACCAGCAGCAGGTCGCGGGCCAGGGCCACGGTCTCGGCGGTTTCCGGGATGCCGGCCAGGCCGAGGAAGCTGGCGGTCGGGCCTTCATGCGCCAGGCCGCCTTCGGCCAGGTCGGCATCCTGCGAGTGGAAGATCACCTGCAGGTCGAAGGTGGCCGCGTATTCCAGCGCGCGGCGCAGGGTGCGGGCGCTGCGGAAGTTGTCCAGGCCGTTGCCGAAAGCCACGCAGCCGGCATCGCGCAGGGCGACCAGCTCGGCCAGCTGCTCGCCGGCGAGATTCTTGCTCAGTGCGCCGATTGGGAAGACCTTGGTGTGCCCGGCTTCGCGGGCGCGATCGAGGATCAGTTCGGCCACCGCCGGGGTGTCCAGCACCGGCTTGGTCAGCGGCGGGCAGCACAGGCTGGTGACGCCGCCGGCCGCGGCGGCCAGGGTCTCGCTGGCAATGCTGCCCTTGCGGCTGTAGCCCGGCTCGCGCAGGGCCACCGACAGGTCGACCAGGCCGGGGGCGGCGATCAGGCCCTGGGCGTCGAGAGTCTTGTCGGCAGTGAAACCGGCCGGGGCCTGGCCGATGGCGGCCAGCTTGCCGCCGTCGATATAGAGGTCGGCGACCCGGTCCAGACCGCTGGCCGGGTCGATCACGCGTGCGCCGAGGATTGCGGTACGCATCAGTTGGCCTCCTCGGCGTTGAGTTGACGTTGGGCGTTCTGCCCGCTCATGGCCATCGACAGCACGGCCATGCGGATGGCGATGCCGTATGTGACCTGGTTGAGGATCACCGACTGCGGGCCGTCAGCCACCGCCGACTCGATCTCCACGCCGCGGTTGATCGGCCCCGGGTGCATCACCAGGGCATCGGGCTTGGCCAGCTTCAGGCGCTGCTCGGTGAGGCCGAACAGGCGGTAGAACTCGCCCTCGCTGGGCAGCAGGCCGCCCTGCATGCGCTCACGCTGCAGGCGCAGCATGATCACCACGTCGACGTCCTTGAGGCCTTCGTTGGCGTCGGTGAACACGCGCACGCCGTAGCTTTCCTCCAGGCCGATGGGTAGCAGGGTCTTTGGCGCGATCACGCGGATATCCGGGCAACCCAGGGTCTTCAAGGCCAGCATGTTCGAGCGCGCCACCCGCGAGTGCAGGATGTCGCCGACGATGGCCACCGAGAGGTTCTCGAAGTCGCCCTTGTGGCGGCGAATGGTGAGCATGTCGAGCATGCCCTGGGTCGGGTGCGCGTGACGGCCGTCGCCGCCGTTGATGATCGCCAGGTTCGGGCACACGTGCTCGGCGATGAAGTGCGCGGCGCCGGAGTCGGCATGGCGCACGACGAAGATGTCGGCGGCCATGGCCTCGAGGTTGCGCAGGGTGTCGAACAGCGTCTCGCCCTTGCTGGTGGAGCTGGTCGACACGTTGAGGCTGATGACGTCGGCCGACAGGCGCTGGGCTGCCAGTTCGAAGGTGGTACGGGTGCGCGTGGAGTTCTCGAAGAACACGTTGCACACGGTCTTGCCGCGCAGCAGCGGGACCTTCTTCACTGCGCGTGCGCCGACTTCGAGGAAGGAGTCGGCGGTGTCGAGAATTTCCGTCAACAGCTCGCGGGGCAGGCCGTCGAGTGAGAGGAAGTGACGCAGCTGACCTTGGTCGTTCAGCTGCAGCGGGCGCTTGGCGGCGAGTGGCGTCATCGCGGGGAGTCTCAGTTGGCGAGCGTCTGGAGTTCGAGGGTCAGCGGCGTGGGGCCGGACAATTTTACCCGCTCGTTGGCCGCCAGCGACAGGCAGGCGCCGACCACGTCGGGGCGGATCGGCAGTTCGCGGGCGCCCAGGTCGAGCAGGCTGACCAGGGTCACGCTGGCCGGGCGACCGTAGTCGAACAGCTCGTTCAGCGCGGCGCGGATGGTGCGCCCGCTCATCAGTACATCGTCGATCAGCACCAGGTGCTGGCCTTCTATCTCGAACGGCAGTTCGGACGGTTGCACCTGCGGGTGCAGGCCGTTCTGGGTGAAGTCGTCGCGGTAGAAGGACACGTCGAGCACGCCCAGCGCATCGTCGCGACCCAGGGCGGCAAGCAGGGCCTGAGCGACCCAGACGCCGCCGGTGCGAATGCCGATGAAACGCGGCTCAGCGATCTGGCGCTGGTTCAGGTGCTGGGTCAGGGCGCTGGCCATGGCCGGCAGCAGGTCGTTGGGGTTGGGTAGCATGGCGAAACTCCATGTGGCGGGCCGAGTCGCTCAGCCCGGACAGTTTTCCTCGAGCCAGCCCTGCAGCAGCAGAGCGGCGGCAATGGCATCGACGGGGCGCTCGCGGTAGCCGCCACTCTGGCCCTCGCGCAGGCGCTGGCCCTTGGCCTCGAAGGTGGTCAGGCGTTCGTCGTGGGTGTAGGCGGGCAGGTTGTAGCGGCCATTGAGGCGGCGGGCGAATTTCTCGGCGCGGGCGCTCATCTCGCTGGATGTGCCGTCCATGTTCAGCGGCAGGCCGACCACCACGGCGTCCGGCTGCCACTCCTTGATCAGCGCCTCGACGCGGTTCCAGTCCGGTACGCCGTTCTGCGCCTTGAG
Source organism: Pseudomonas sp. GD04158 (assembly GCF_029834875.1). NCBI lineage: Bacteria > Pseudomonadati > Pseudomonadota > Gammaproteobacteria > Pseudomonadales > Pseudomonadaceae > Pseudomonas > Pseudomonas sp. GD04158. The sequence goes on from NZ_JAODYT010000041.1 coordinate 2,918, forward strand.
CACGCACAGCTCGCGGGCCTGGCCGGTGATCACCTGGCCGACGGCGACGCCGATCTGCTTGGTACCGTAGTCGAAGCCCAGCAGCAGGCGTAGCGGCTTGTCGCTCATCAGGCGTGCCCGGCCTGCGAGGTGAGCAGGCTGAGGTTGACCCCCAGGCGCGCCGCCGCCGCGTTGAGGCGTTGATCGTAGGGCAGGTCGAAGAGGATGCTGTTGTCGGCGGGGCAGGTCAGCCAGGCGTTGTCGGCCAGCTCCGCCTCCAGCTGTCCGGCTTCCCAGCCGGCGTAGCCGAGGGTGATCAGGTAACGGTCCGGGCCGATGCCGTCGGCGATGGCGAACAGCACGTCCTGCGAGGTGGACAGGCCCAGCTCACCCAGCTCCAGGGTGGCCTGGAACTGCATGCCGGCCGGATGCAGGACGAAGCCGCGATCGGTCTGCACCGGGCCGCCGGCGAAGATCGGCAGGCTGTGGCACAGCGCCGCCGGCTCTTCCTCGGGGCGCAGTTGCTCCATCACATCGGCCAGGTTGAGGCCGTTGGGCTTGTTGATCACCAGGCCCATGGCGCCCTGTTCGTTGTGTTCGACCAGGTAGGTGACGGTCTGCGCAAAATTCGGATCGGCCATGTGCGGCATGGCGATCAGGAAGTGGTGCTTGAGCGAGATGGGGGCTGAATTCTTCATGGCGCCTAGTTTGGAACGACAAGCCTCGGGCTACAAGCCATCCCGTAGGGTGCGCCGTGCGCACCGGCCACTGCTGTCGTTTGAAAAATGGTGCGCACAGCGCACCCTGCGTCGGGCCAGTGCCGTTGTCGCTAGTTGCTTGAAAGTCGATCGCCGCGCTCGAAGCGCCAGGTGCGGATGATTTCCAGACGGTCGATATCGGCCAGGTCGCCGGTGAAGGGGGCGTAGGGCGCGGCCAGGCGCACGATGCGCTGCGCGGCCTGGTCGAGTACCGCCTGGCCCGAGGACTCCAGCACCTGCACTTCATACAGCGAGCCATCGCGGTTGATCGACACCAGCAGGCGCAGGCTGCCGTAGATGCGCTGGCGACGGGCATCGTCCGGGTAGTTGAGGTTGCCGATGCGCTCGACCTTCTTGCGCCACTCGTCCTTGTACCAGGCGCCCTTGTCGCGCATGGTCGAGGCGGCGTTGAGGCGGTGGATCTTCGGGCGCTTGGCGTAGGCCTGAACTTCCTGCGCCAGCTCGGCTTCCAGGCTGGCGATTTCTGCCGACAGCTGGGCAGCGTCGAACACTGGCGCCGGGCGCGTTTCCGCAACCGGCTTGGCTTCCTCGCGCTTGACCGGTGTCTTCTGTTGCTGCGGTGCGCGCGTGGCGACGGCGGCCTTGGGCGCTTCCTGCCTGGTGGCCGGCTGCTGCGGGGTGGCGGGCGGCGTGACCTTGCGCACCTCGCTGTCCTGGAAGGGTGCCTGCTCGGTGGTCTTCGGTGCGGCGGCATGTTCCAGCGTGCCGCTACCCTGCTGGTTGTCCTGCGCGAGGAAGTCGGCCTCCTTGGGCTTTTCTTCGCTCTTGAAGGTGGAGAGGGTGATTTCCAGCGTCTTGCTGATTTCCGGCGGCGATTCCAGGGTGAATCCGACGCCCAGAATCAGCGCCACGTGCAACGCAGCAGCGAGAAACAGGGTGAACCCCAGGCGATCCGCCGGACGGACGGTGGCGGAGGACATGGTCGGTGGGGTGGCTGCTGCGTTCATCGCGTATCGGGTCTGCTTTCGAATGGGGCGCAGTCTGCCGGGTAGCGGTGGGCGCCGGCAAGTTGCAGGCGCCAGGCTGCCACCTGCGTCAAGCTTTTAGCCCGCGCTTGCTGGCAATGCAGTCCATCAGGCGTTCGCCGATGCGGGTGTTGAAGGCGGTATCGATCTCGCGGATGCAGGTCGGGCTGGTGACGTTGATTTCCGTCAGATGGTCGCCGATCACGTCCAGGCCGACGAAGATGAGCCCTTTTTCGCGTAGAGTCGGGCCGACTCCGGCGGCGATCTCGCGATCGCGTTCGGTCAGTGGGCGGGCCTCGCCGCGCCCGCCGGCGGCCAGGTTGCCGCGCGTTTCACCCATGGCCGGGATGCGTGCCAGGCAATAGGGCACCGGTTCGCCGTCTATCATCAGGATACGTTTGTCGCCATCCTTGATGGCGGGCAGGTAACCCTGTGCCATGATCTGTTGCCGGCCGTGTTGCGTGAGGGCCTCGAGAATCACCGACAGGTTCGGGTCGCCATCGCGGTGGCGAAATATCATCGATCCGCCCATGCCATCCAGGGGTTTGAGAATGATGTCACGGTGCTCATCGGCAAACTGGCGCAGAATGTCGGGACGCCGACTGACCAGGGTCGGTGGTGTGTATTGGGGAAACTGGGTGGCGAACAACTTTTCATTGCAGTCGCGCAGACTCTGCGGCCGATTGACCACCAGTACGCCGTCGCGCTCAGCCTGCTCGAGCAGGTAGGTGGAGTAGACGAATTCGTTATCGAAGGGCGGATCCTTGCGCATCAGGATCACGTCGAGTTCGGCGAGCGGCGTGTCCTGCTCAGCGCCCAGGGCGAACCAGCGTTGAGGATCATTGAACACTTCCACGGGGCGCATACGGGCATGAGCCACGCCGCGGGCCTGGTAGAGATCCTGCTGTTCCATGTAGAACAGCGACCAGCCGCGTGCTTGAGCGGCCAGCAACATGGCCAGCGAGCTGTCCTTCTTGAAGGAAATGCTGGCAATCGGATCCATGACGATTCCGAGACGAAGGCTCATGGGGGTAGAACTCCGCGAGATAGAGGGCGAAGGCCGGGCTGGCCGTGCCGAACGATAGCTGTCAGGGTGGCGCCGGCCGGGGCCTCGGTCAAGGGCTGGAGCTGCTCTGGCAGGCTTATAGATTGCATCTGGAGAGTGTGCTAAAAAGGCCCGACGATTGGGTCAAGCCCCATCGAAGACTGGGCCTCAGGCATACTGATAACGCGAATATAACGACTCACCGAGGCGATGGTAGGGCGAACATGGAACAGCATTCCGACGGTTTGAAAGTTATGGTGATCGACGATTCGAAAACGATTCGTCGCACCGCGGAAACTCTGCTGAAAAAAGTGGGTTGTGACGTCATCACCGCGGTCGATGGCTTCGATGCCCTGGCCAAGATTGCCGACACTCACCCCAGCATCATCTTTGTCGACATCATGATGCCGCGTCTCGATGGGTATCAGACCTGTGCCCTGATCAAGAACAACAGTGCTTTCAAGTCCACGCCAGTGATCATGCTGTCCTCCAAGGACGGCCTGTTCGACAAGGCCAAGGGGCGTATCGTCGGCTCCGATCAATATCTGACCAAGCCTTTCAGCAAGGAAGAGCTGCTCGGTGCGATCAAGGCTCACGTGCCTGACTTCACCCCGGTGGAACAAGCCTCCTGACGTTCCGGCCTGACGGCCGCACGCCACTTCTGTATTGGGAAACACCATGGCTCGAATTCTGATTGTTGATGACTCCCCGACCGAGATGTACAAGCTGACCGCCATGCTGGAAAAGCATGGTCATCAGGTGCTCAAGGCGGAAAACGGCGCCGACGGCGTGGCCCTGGCGCGCCAGGAAAAGCCCGATGCGGTGCTGATGGATATCGTCATGCCCGGCCTCAATGGCTTCCAGGCGACCCGTCAGCTGACCAAGGACGCCGAGACCAGCCATATTCCGGTGATCATCGTCACCACCAAGGATCAGGAAACCGACAAGGTCTGGGGCAAGCGCCAGGGTGCCAAGGATTACCTGACCAAGCCGGTCGACGAAGAAACCTTGCTGAAAACCCTCAATGCTGTGCTGGCCGGCTGATGCCGTGCTGGCCGCTAACTAAATAAAAAGAAGGCCAAGGCTGGCATGTCCGTGCAGACTCCTTTCCAGATTCTCCTCGAGATCGACCAGCGTTGTCGCGCCCTGGCGGCCGGCTTGCCGTCGCAACAGGCGGCGGTGCAGACCTGGAGCGGTATCGGTTTTCGCATGGGCGAGCGACTGTTCGTCGCTCCCATGGGGGAGGTGGGCGAAGTCCTGCACGAGCCGCGTTACACCCTGCTGCCGGGTGTGAAAAGCTGGGTCAAGGGGGTGGCCAACGTGCGTGGCCGCCTGTTGCCGGTGATGGACCTGTGCGGGTTCTTCGGCAATGAACTGTCGCCGCTGCGCAAGCTGCGGCGGGTGCTGGTGGTCGACCACCAGGAAATCTTCGCCGGCCTCACGGTCGACGAGGTTTTCGGTATGCAGCATTTCCCCGTGGATGCCTTTTCAGAACAACTGCCGCCCCTCGAGGCGAGCATTGCGCCGTTCATCCACGGTGTCTTTCAGCGGGAACAGCCCTGGTTGGTGTTCAGCCCTCGTGCGCTGGCTACCGATCCGGGCTTTCTCGATGTGGCTTACTAACAGATTTTCGGTTGGGTCGGTTCTGCCGACCCTTTGGCGTTACATGGGAACCGTAGTGCGGTCGGTCCAGGCGGGGGCCAGATAATGAAAAAACTCAATGCAGGCAATTTGTTGGCGGGGGCGCGCAGCAGTACGCTGATTGCAGCGCTGTTCGTCGTGCTCATCGTTTCCATCGTGTTGTTGTTCGCGAACTTCGCCTACATCAACACCCAGTCCAGCTACGATACCGAGTACATCAGCCACTCCGGTGAGCTGCGCGTACTGTCCCAGCGTATCGCCAAGGACGCCACCGAAGCGGCAGCGGGTACCGCCGCGGCCTTCGGGCTGTTGCGCGAAGCCCGTAACGACTTCCAGCAGCGCTGGGGCTATCTGACCGATGGCGATGCCAGCACCGGCCTGCCGCCGGCGCCGGCAGCCGTGCAGGCGCAGATGGCTGCGGTGCAGCAGGACTGGGATGCGCTGCGGCAGAACACCGACGCCATTCTTGCCAGTGAGCAGACCGTACTGTCTCTGCACCAGGTAGCCGCCACCCTGGCGGAAACCATTCCGCAGCTGCAGGTCGAGTACGAAGAGGTGGTCGACATCCTGCTGGAGAGTGGTGCACCGGCAGCCCAGGTTTCCGTGGCCCAGCGTCAGTCGCTGCTGGCCGAACGTATTCTCGGCTCGGTGAACAAGGTACTGGCCGGTGACGAAGACTCGGTCCAGGCCGCCGACATGTTCGGTCGCGACGCCAGCCTGTTCGGCCGCGTACTGGCCGCCATGCTCGAAGGCAATGCGGCGATGGAAATCAGCCAGGTGACCGACGAGGAAGCCCTCGAGCGTCTGGCGGAGATTTCCGAGCTGTTCGAATTCGTATCCGGTTCGGTGGACGAGATTCTCGAAACCTCGCCGGAACTGTTCCAGGTGCGTGAATCGGCGAACGCGATCTTTACCGTGTCGCAGACCCTGCTGGACAAGGCCTCGCAACTGGCTACCGGTTTTGACGACCTGGCCTCGGGGCGTGCCCTCAATACCCTGTTCGGCTACCTGCTGGGCGCCCTGGCGCTGGGCTCGATCATTCTCATCGGTCTGGTGATGGTGCGTGAGACCAACCGTCGTCTGGCCGAAACCGCCGAGAAGAACGAACGTAACCAGGCGGCGATTCTGCGTCTGCTCGACGAAATCGCCGACCTCGCCGACGGTGACCTGACCGTGGCCGCGACGGTAACCGAAGACTTCACCGGTGCCATCGCCGACTCCATCAACTACTCCATCGACCAGCTGCGCGACCTGGTGGCCACCATCAACCTGACCGCCGTTCAGGTAGCCGGTGCGGCCCAGGAAACCCAGGCCACGGCGATGCACCTGGCCGAGGCTTCCGAGCACCAGGCGCAGGAAATTGCCGGTGCCTCCGCGGCGATCAACGAAATGGCCGTGTCGATTGACCAGGTATCGGCGAACGCCTCGGAATCTTCCGCGGTAGCGGAACGTTCCGTAGCGATCGCCAACAAGGGCAACGAAGTCGTACACAACACCATCACCGGCATGGACAACATCCGTGAGCAGATTCAGGACACCTCGAAGCGGATCAAACGCCTCGGTGAATCGTCCCAGGAGATCGGTGACATCGTTAGCCTGATTAACGACATTGCCGACCAGACCAACATCCTCGCACTGAACGCCGCGATCCAGGCGTCCATGGCCGGTGATGCGGGCCGCGGCTTCGCCGTGGTAGCGGACGAAGTACAACGCCTCGCGGAACGTTCCTCGGCGGCGACCAAGCAGATCGAGGCGCTGGTAAAGACCATTCAAACCGACACCAACGAAGCCGTTATCTCCATGGAGCAGACGACTTCCGAAGTGGTGCGCGGTGCCCGCCTGGCGCAGGACGCCGGTGTGGCACTGGAAGAGATCGAGAAGGTATCGAAGACCCTCGCGGCCCTCATCCAGAACATTTCCAACGCCGCACGTCAGCAGGCCTCTTCGGCCGGCCATATTTCCAACACCATGAATGTAATCCAGGAAATCACCTCGCAGACGTCCTCGGGTACCACCGCCACCGCCAAGAGCATTGGTAACCTGGCCAAGATGGCCAGTGAGATGCGCAAGTCGGTGTCCGGCTTTACCCTCCCGGACGCCTGATAAAGGAGTGCGCTGGCTGCCGGCAGTCAGCGCAACACAGCCATGACCCAGGGCGAAGGTATGCAGTCAGCGGGCGTGTGGGCTTTGCGCCCGGTGACCGATATGTCGCAGGCCGATTTCCACGACTGGCAGGCGCTGCTCGAGGCGCGCACCGGCGTGGTGATCAGCGAGCAGCGGCGCGCCTTCCTGCAGACCAACCTGACCGCGCGCATGCGCGAACTGGGCGTGGCGGATTACGCCAGCTACTACCGCCAGGTAACCGATGGCCCGCGTGGCGCGGTGGAGTGGTCGACCCTGCTGGACCGTCTGACCGTACAGGAAACCCGCTTCTTCCGCCATCCGCCGTCCTTCGAAGTGCTGTCGCAGTATCTGCAGGAACGGTTGGCGACTGGTCTGGATAAACCCTGGGAACTGTGGAGCGTGGGTTGCTCCAGTGGTGAAGAACCTTACTCGTTGGCGATTCTGGCCGCCGAGGCTCTGCAAGGCACCGAGTCGCCCGAGCATTTCGCGGTGACCGGTACCGATATCAGTCAGGGCGCACTGAGCAAGGCCCGCGAGGGCTGCTACTCGGCACGGCGTCTGGAGCAGGTGAGCAGTGAGCTGCGCGAGCGCTACTTTTTCGCCCAGGCCGATGGACGTTTCAAGGTGGTACCGAGCCTGGCGGCGCGCGTGTGCTGCGCCAAGCTCAATGTGCTGGAACTGGCCAAGGCGCCAATGTCCGGCATGGATGTGATTTTCTGTCAGAACTTGCTGATCTATTTCCGCCGCTGGCGTCGCCGCGACATCCTCAACCGCCTGGCCGAGAGCCTGGCGCCGGGTGGCCTGCTGGTCGTGGGCGTGGGCGAAGTAGCCGGTTGGCAGCACCCGCAGTTGGTGCCGGTGGCCGACGAGCGAGTTCTGGCGTTTACCCGCAAGGGATAAGGCCAAGTTTATGAGTGGAGTGGCTATGGGTGATCGGCATGATTATGTCGCCCTGGAGTGGGTCAAAGGCGAGATAGGGGAAACCCTGAAGCAGGCGCGGCAGGCCCTGGAGGCGTTCGTCGAGAACCCGCAGGACCCCACGCGCATGCGTTTCTGCCTGACCTACGTGCACCAGGTTCACGGCACCTTGCAGATGGTCGAGTTCTACGGCGCCGCATTGCTCGCCGAGGAAATGGAGCAACTGGCCAAGGCGTTGATGGAAGGTCGCGTGGCCAACCAGGGCGAAGCCCTGGAAGTGCTGATGCAGGCCATCCTGCAGTTGCCGGTGTACCTCGACCGCATCCAGACCGCCCGCCGCGACCTGCCCATGGTGGTGTTGCCGCTGCTCAACGACCTGCGCGCCGCCCGCGGCGAGAAGCTGCTGTCGGAAACCAGCCTGTTCTCCCCGGACATGTCCGCGCGCCTGCCCGCGCTGCCCTCGGACAGCCTGGCGCGCCTGCGCACCGCCGAATTGCCGGTGCTGCTGCGCAAGCTGCGGCAGATGCTGCAGATGGCACTGGTCGGCGTGATCCGCAATCAGGATCTGGCCACCAACCTCGGCTACATGGCGCGTGTTTTCGCACGCCTGGAAACCCTGTGCAAGGACGCTCCGCTGGGCAGCCTGTGGCAGATCGCCTCCGGTATGGTCGAAGGCCTGGCCAACGGCAGCGTGGTCAACGGCACCTCCGTGCGCACCCTGCTGCGTCAGGTCGACAAGGAACTCAAGCGCCTGGTCGAACAGGGCGCCGATGGCATCAACCAGTCTGCGCCGGATGAACTGACCAAGAACCTGCTGTTCTACGTGGCCAAGGCGCCGGCGCAGTCGCCGCGTATCCGCGCCCTCAAGGAACAGTACCGTCTCGACGAAGCGCTGCCGGACACCGAAGTGGTGGACGAAGAGCGTGCCCGTCTGGCCGGCCCCGACCGCGACGCCATGCGCTCGGTGGTCGCCGCGCTGTGCGAGGAGCTGGTACGGGTCAAGGACAGCCTGGACCTGTTCGTGCGCAGCGATCGCAGCCAACCCGGCGAGCTGGACGCCCTGCTGGCGCCGCTCAAGCAGATCGCCGATACCCTGGCGGTGCTGGGCTTCGGTCAGCCGCGCAAGGTCATCCTCGATCAGATCGACGTGGTCCACAGCCTGTCCCTGGGTCAGCGCGAGCCCAACGACGCGGTGCTGATGGACGTCGCCGGTGCGCTGCTCTACGTCGAGGCGACCCTGGCCGGTATGGTCGGTCCGAGCGACGACAGCCAGAACGAACAGAGCCACCTGCCGACCACCGACGTGGCGCAGATCCACCAGCTGGTGATCAAGGAAGCGCGCAATGGCCTGGAGCAGGCCAAGGACGCGATCATCGAGTTCATTGCCTCGCAGTGGAACCACGAGCACCTGGCGCGCGTACCCGAGCTGCTGACTCAGGTCCGTGGCGGCCTGGCGATGATTCCGCTGCAGCGCGCTGCCGACCTGCTCAACGCCTGCAACCGCTATATCCAGGAACAGCTGCTGGCGCGCAAGGCCGTGCCCAACTGGCAGAGCCTGGACACCCTGGCCGATGCCATCACCAGCGTCGAGTACTACCTCGAGCGTCTGGCCGAAGACCATGGCACCCAGGGCGATCTGATTCTCGACGTGGCCGAGGAGAGCCTGGAGGCCCTGGGTTACCCGCTCAAGGAGAAGCCTTCGATCCTCGACCGCGTCGAACCGCAGGCAGAACCCCTGGCACCGCTGGCCGACCCGCTACAGGAGATCGAGCTGCTGAGTGCCGAGGACGAGCATCTCGAAGAGCCCCTCGCCGAGATCGAGCCGCTGGCCTTTGAGCCGGGCGAGACGTCCGGCGAAGCCGTTGCCGATCTCGCACTGCCCGATGCCGAGCCCGAACTGCCGGCCGCCAGCGAGACGGCCGATACCTTCACCTTCGAGCTGGAAGAGCTCGAGGAGCTGCCGGCGCTGCAGGCTGAGGAGAGCGTTGCCGCGCCCTTGCTCGATGCCGAGTCCGAGCCTGCGCTGGAACTCGAAGAACTGAGCCTGGATCAGCTGGCTGCAACGCCACAGTGGGACGAGCTTGAGCTGGCGGAGCTGGAATTGCCGGAAGTCGAACTGCCCAGCGCCCCCGAGCCCGAGGTCGAGGCGCCGGCCGCAGAGAAGCCGCTGTCGATGGCCGATGTGATGGCCGCGCCGGTGCAGGCGATCAACCCGCCTGCCGCCGATGTGCCGCCGAGCCTGCTGCCGCCGCCGGCGGACGAAGAGCCGGTGGATGAAGAGCTGCTGGAAGTCTTTATCGAAGAAGTTGGCGAGGTGCTGGAAACCATCGCCGAATACCTGCCGCAGTGGCAGGCCGATACCGACAACAAGGATGCGCTGATCGAAGTCCGTCGCGCCTTCCACACCCTCAAGGGCAGCGGGCGCATGGTGCGTGCGCTGATCATCGGCGAGCTGGCCTGGTCCATCGAGAACCTGCTCAATCGCGTGCTGGATCGCAGCATCGCTGCAAGCGAGCCGGTGCAGCAGGTGGTGCTCGACGTGGTGGCGTTGATGCCGGCGCTGGTCGAAGAGTTCGCCGCCAAGGCGCAGCGCCAGCGCGACGACGTCGACCTGTTGGCCGCCACCGCGCATGCCTTGGCCAAGGGCCTGACGCCCCCAAAATCTGACGCCCCGGCCGCCGAGCAGGTAGCCGAGCCCGCGGGCGTTGCCGAGGCTACCGCTGCCGTCGAGGAGGGCGAAAGCCTCGTCGACGAACTCACCGACGTCGGGCTTCACGGGGGTGAGACCCTCGATGGCGAATCCCTCGAGGGTGAGCCCCTCGACCCGCAGTTGCTGGAGATCTTCCGCAACGAAGCGGAAACCCATCTGGACACCCTGGTGGGCTTTCTCGCCGACTGCGCGCAGGAATTGCCGCAACCGGTGACCGATGACCTGCAGCGCGCCCTGCATACGCTCAAGGGCAGCGCTTACATGGCCGGCATCCTGCCGGTGGCGGAAATTGCCGCGCCGCTGGAGAAGCTGGTCAAGGAGTTCAAGACCAACCTGATTCAGGTGGACCTGTCCGCTGCCGAGCTGCTCAGCAGCGCCGAGCGGCTGTTCCGCGCCGGTCTGGAGAATCTGGAAAGCCAGCCATTGGCTGCCATCCCCGGCGCCAGCGAGTTTCTCGCCCGCGTCCAAGCGCTGCATCAGGAGCGGCTCGCCAACCTCGAAGACGAGCGCATGGCGCAGCACGGCGAAAGCCGTGACCCGCAACTGATCAGCATCTTCCTCGCCGAAGGCATGGATATCCTGCTGGACGCCGAGGACCTGCTGCGCAAATGGCGCGAGCATCCGTCCGAGCGCCAGGAACTGTCCGCGCTGCTGGAGGAACTGACTACCCTCGGCCGTGGCGCCGAGATGGCCGAGCTGCCGCAGATCGACGAGCTGTGCGAGGCTCTGCTGGACCTCTACGGCGCCGTCGAAGAGGGCAGTCTGGCGGTCAGCGAGCGCTTCTTCGACGAGGCGGAAAAGGCCCATGAAGCGCTGATCGGCATGATGGATCAGGTCGCTGCCGCGCTGCAGGTCAGCGCCCAGCCCGAGCGCGTTCAGGCGCTGCGCGACCTGCTTGCCGAAGCCATCGACCCGGCGACCCTGGCGTTGCTTGCCCCTGGCTCGGAAGGCTTCGAGGTCATCGAGCTGGACCAGGCCACCGCCGCGCTGGAGCACAGCGAGGCGATGCCGGAGGCGCAGGAGCCGACGCTGGAGCTTGTCTCGTTCGAGCAGGCGCAGGACAGCATTGCCGAGCCCGAGCCCGAGCCCGAGCCCGAGCTGGAAGCGGGTTTCGATCCCGTCGAGTCCGACCTCGATGAGGAAATGGTGGAAATCTTCCTCGAAGAGGCGGTGGATATCCTCGAGAGCGCCGGCCAGGCCCTGGAGCGCTGGCTAGGCGAGCCCGACAACACCTTGCCGCTGTCGTCGCTGCAGCGCGACCTGCACACCCTCAAGGGCGGTGCGCGGATGGCGGCGATTCGTCCGATCGGCGATCTCGGGCACGAGCTGGAGTCGCTTTACGAAGGGCTGGTCGACCGTCGTTACAACTATTCTGCTGCGCTGGGTGACCTGCTGCAGCGTAGCCATGACCGCCTGGCGCAGATGCTCGATCAGTTGCAGGCGCGTCAGCCACTGGTTTCCGGTGATGACCTGATTCAACAGATCCGCACGTTCCGTCAGGGCGGTTCGGCCGCCGTGGTCGAGCCTGTTCACGAAGCGCCAGCGGCGCCGGCGGTTGTCGAGCTGGACGAGTTCGAAGTAGAAGAGCTGCCACCTCTGGCTCTGGTCGAGGATGAAGACGTACTCGACGAGATTGCCGAGGTGCCGCTCGACGACGAGCCGACGCCAGCCGAGCCTGTTGCGGAGCTGCCGCTTGACGCATGGGTGGTGGAAGAACTGCCAGCGCTGGAGGACGCTTCCGTCGAACCCGAACCCGAACCCGAACCCGAACCCGAACCCGAACCCGAACCCGAGCCCGAGCCCGAGCCCGAGCCTGCGGCGCCGGCCAGCTGGCACGAGGAGCGCGACCCGGAGCTGGTGGAGATCTTCCTCGAGGAAGGTTTCGACATCATCGACAGCGCCGGCGGTGCCCTGCAGCGCTGGATGGCCGACGTCGACAACAGCCTGGAGCTGGAAGCCCTGCAGCGTGACCTGCACACCCTCAAGGGTGGTGCGCGCATGGCCGAGATTCGCGAGATCGGTGATCTGGCGCACGAACTGGAGTTCCTCTACGAAGGCCTCTGCGGCGGTCGCCTGCGCGCCAGCCCCGAGCTGTTCGCCCTGCTGCAGACCTGCCACGACCGCCTGGCTGAGATGCTCGATGCCGTGCGCGGCCAGCGCGCGGTGCCCTCCGGCGATGCGCTGATCGAGACCATCAAGCGTTTCCGCGCCAACCCCGACGAGCAACTGAGCATGCCTTCGGCCGTGCAGCTGAAGGCCGTGGTCGAGAGCGACGACGCGGAAGAGGCCGACAGCGATATCCTCGATATCTTCCTCGAGGAGGGCGACGACCTGCTCGAGGCGATGGAAGCCGCCATGGGCCGCTGGGAAGCTCAGCGCGACGATAGCGCGGCGGTCGATGAAATGCTGCGCATCCTGCACACCCTCAAGGGCGGGGCGCGACTGGCCGGGCAGAAGCGCCTGGGCGACATGAGCCATGACCTGGAGCAGCACCTGAGCGAAGCGCTGCAACAGGGCGCTCCCTGGCCGGAAAGCCTGTTCCTCGACGTGCAGTCCGGCTTCGAGGGCCTGCAGAAGGAGCTCGATCAGCTGCGTCAGCGTCTGAGCACCAGCCTCAACGAAGCGGCGCCAGCGCCTGAGCTGCCCGTCGAGCCGCAGCCGGCAACGATGCCGACATTGGTCAACCCGATCATCGCGGCCAGCGAACAGCCTGCCCAGGTACAGTCGCCCAAGGTGTTGCCGTTCGTACGGCGCGCCGAAGAGGCGGCTGCCGAGGCCGCGTCCCGTCGTGCTCCGCAGGAGCTGGTCAAGGTTCCGGCCGAGCTGCTCGAAGGCCTGGTCAACCTGGCGGGTGAAACCTCGATCTTCCGGGGCCGCGTCGAACAGCAGGTCAGCGACGTCAGCTTCACCCTGAGCGAGATGGAAGCCACCATCGACCGGGTGCGCGATCAGCTGCGCCGCCTCGATACCGAGACCCAGGCGCAGATCCTCAGCCGCTATCAGGCCGAGGCCGAGCGCGCCGGCTATGAGGACTTCGACCCGCTGGAAATGGACCGCCATTCGCAACTGCAGCAGCTGTCGCGCGCGCTGTTCGAATCGGCTTCCGACTTGCTCGACCTGAAGGAAACCCTGGCGGCGAAGAACCGCGATGCCGAGACCCTGCTGCTGCAACAGGCGCGGGTCAACACCGAGCTGCAGGAAGGCCTGATGCGCACCCGCATGGTGCCGTTCGACCGCCTGGTGCCGCGTCTGCGTCGCATCGTGCGGCAGGTGGCCGGCGAGCTGGGCAAGCAGGTCGAGTTCGTCGTCGGCAACGCCGAAGGCGAGATGGACCGTACCGTGCTCGAGCGCATCGTCGCGCCGCTGGAACACATGCTGCGTAACGCCGTCGACCATGGCATCGAGCCGACCGAGGTGCGTCGCGCGGCCGGCAAGCCCGATAGCGGCACCATCCGCCTCGATCTCGGCCGCGAGGGCGGCGACATCGTTCTCACCCTGGTCGACGACGGCGGCGGTATCCGCCTGGAGGCCGTGCGGCGCAAGGCCATCGAACGTGGCCTGATGGATGCCGACAGCGACCTGAGCGATCACGAGGTGCTGCAGTTCATTCTCGAGGCTGGGTTCTCCACCGCCGAGAAGGTCACGCAGATTTCCGGGCGCGGCGTCGGCATGGACGTGGTGCATTCGGAGGTCAAGCAGCTCGGCGGCTCGATGAGCATCGACTCGACGGTCGGCCAGGGCACCCGCTTCACCATTCGCCTGCCGTTCACCGTGTCGGTCAACCGCGCGCTGATGGTCTACTCCGGTGAGGATCTGTACGCCATCCCGCTGAACACCATCGAAGGTATCGTGCGCGTGTCTCCGTACGAGCTGGAGGCCTACTACGCGCCGGATGCGCCGCGTTTCGAGTATGCCGGGCAGGCCTACGAACTGAAGTACCTGGGCGACCTGCTGAACAACGGTCAGCAGCCCAAGCTGGTGGGGCAGAGCCTGCCGCTGCCGGTGATTCTGGTGCGTTCCAGCGAGCACGCGGTGGCGGTCCAGGTGGACAGCCTGGCCGGCTCGCGCGAAATCGTGGTGAAGAGCCTCGGTCCGCAGTTCGCCGGGGTGCACGGCATTTCCGGTGCGACCATCCTCGGTGACGGCCGCGTGGTGGTGATTCTCGACCTGCTGGCGACCATCCGCGTGCTGCATGCGCACCTGCAGAACCAGCTGACCCCGCGCCTGGCTTCGCGCCAGCTGGCGATCAGCGAGGAAGTCGAGGTCGACCGGCCGCCGCTGGTCATGGTGGTGGACGATTCGGTCACCGTGCGCAAAGTCACCAGTCGTCTGCTCGAGCGTAACGGCATGAACGTGATGACTGCCAAGGACGGGGTGGATGCCATCGCCCAGCTGCAGGAGCACAAGCCCGACATCATGCTGCTGGATATCGAGATGCCGCGCATGGACGGCTTCGAGGTGGCCACCCTGGTGCGCCACGACGAGCGCCTCAAGGATCTGCCGATCATCATGATCACCTCGCGTACCGGTGAGAAGCACCGTGAGCGGGCCATGACCATCGGCGTCAACCAGTACCTCGGCAAGCCCTATCAGGAATCCTTGCTGCTCGAAACCATCGCGCAGTTGGTCGATAGTCAGCGGGGCAAACGGACATGACAGACAAATCCGCGGCACGTATCGCCGTAATCGCCGACACCTCGCTGCAGCGCCATGTGCTGCAGCAGGCATTGGCCGGTGGCGGTTACCAGGTGGTGCTCAACAGTGACCCGGCGCGCCTCGACGAGGACGCGCTGGCGGCCTGCGACACCGACCTGTGGCTGGTGGACCTGGCCCAGTCGGAAGACTCGCCGCTGGTCGACAGCCTGCTGGAGCGCGCCAGCGCCCCGGTGCTGTTCGGCGAAGGCCACGCGCCGGAGCGTCATTCGGAAAACTATCCGCGCTGGGAGCGCAGCCTGTTCGGCAAGCTCAAGCGCCTGGTCGGTGACCCGACCCAGGCGGTCGGCCCGAGCCTGCAGGCGCTGCTCGACGAGACGCAACGTCCGGCGCGTTTGGAGTTGCCGCAGGCATTGGCCGACACGCCTTTCAAGGCGGGTGAGCCGGCGCGCCAGGTCTGGCTGCTGGCCGCCTCGCTGGGCGGTCCGGCGGCGGTCAAGGCATTCCTCGATGCGCTGCCGGGCGGGCTGCCGATCGGCTTCCTCTATGCCCAGCATATCGATGCCAGTTTCGAGGCGGCGCTGCCGCAGGCCGTGGGCCGGCACAGCCAGTGGCACGTCAATACCGCGCGCCACGGCGATCCGGTGCGTTGCGGCGAGGTGGTGGTGGTGCCGATCGCCCATGAGATGGGCTTTGCCGACGACTGCGCGATGCAGATCAGCGAGCGCGGCTGGCCCGAGCCCTACAGTCCTTCCATCGACCAGATGATGCTCAACCTGGCGCAGCAGTTCGGCGCCCAGTGCGGGGTCATCGCCTTCAGCGGCATGGGCAGCGACGGCAGCGCGGCCGCGGCCTACGTCAAGCGCCAGGGCGGGATCATCTGGACCCAGCGCGGCGACAGCTGCGCCTGCCCGAGCATGCCCGACAGCCTGCGCGAGGGTGGTTACAGCAGTTTCAGTGCCGATCCGCGCGAGCTGGCCGTGGCTCTGGTCAATCACCTGGCCGAACATTGCAGTTGATCGGGCCCTGCCCGCCTAGGACGTTTTCATGAGTCAAACCGTCGCTACCCAGAACAGCGCTGCCAGCCTGACCGGCTTGCTGGTTCCCCTGGCCGACCGCACCCTGCTGCTGCCCAACGTGGCGGTGGCCGAGCTGATCCCCTACCGCGCGCCGCAGACCAGCGATGGCGCGCCTGACTGGTTTCTCGGTCAGATCGCCTGGCGTGACCTGCGTCTGCCGCTGCTCTCGTTCGAGGCCGCCAGCGGCGGCCAGGCGCAGATCGCCAGCGGCGCGCGGGTGGCGGTGATCAACGCCCTGGGCGGACGGCCCAAGGTCAAGTTCCTCGCCTTGCTGGTGCAGGGCATTCCGCGTTCGTTCAAGGTGGCCAGCGATCTGCCCGCCGCCGACGTCGAGCTGGCGCCGCTGGAGCTGGGCGCGGCACGTGTCGGCGACGAAGTGGTGCGCATCCCCGATCTGGCCGGGCTGGAACAACTGCTCGCCGATGCCGGCCTGATCTGAGCCCGCTTTCGACAGGAGAATAAAAAAGCCCCGGCATTGGCCGGGGCTTTTTCATGTCAGCGATGGGGTATCAACGCTGCGAGGTTTCACCTGAGAGCTTCTCGACTTCCAGATTGTCCTCGGAGGTGTGGCCGCCCCAGTAGTCGGCATTCTTGATGCCGAGCTTCTCCGGGTGGAAGACCGGGTCCTTGCCCTCGTCCTGCTGCTGCTCGTAGTCCTTCAGGCACTTGTAGGCGACCTTGTGCATCAGCACGATGGCGATGATGTTCAGCCAGGCCATCAGGCCCACGCCGAGGTCACCCAGGTCCCAGGCGAAGGTGGCAGTGTGCACGGTGCCGTAGACGGTAGCCGCGATGATGCCGAACTTCAGCAGCAGGGTGAGAATGGGGCGCTTCACCTTGCGGTTGATGTAGGCAATGTTGGTCTCGGCGATGTAGTAGTACGCCAGGATGGTGGTGAAGGCGAAGAAGAACAGGGCGATGGCGACGAAGGCGTTGCCGAAGCCGGGCATCATGTTCTCCATCGCGGTCTGCACGTAGCCCGGGCCTGCGGCGACACCGGCGATACCGGTGAACATCGCGCTGCCGTCAGGCGCCTGCACGTTGTACTGACCGGTGATCAGCAGCATGAAGGCGGTGGCAGAGCAGACGAACAGGGTGTCGATGTACACCGAGAAGCCCTGTACCAGGCCCTGCTTGGCCGGGTGGCTGACGGCGGCAGCGGACGACGCGTGCGGGCCGGTACCCTGACCTGCTTCGTTGGAGTACACGCCACGCTTGACGCCCCACTGGATGGCCATGCCGACGATGGCGCCGAAACCGGCCTCGAGGCCGAAGGCGCTCTTGACGATCAGCAGCACGACTTCCGGCAGCTTCTCGATGTTCAGCAGGATGATCACCAGCGCCACCATGATGTAGCCCAGCGCCATGAACGGCACCACTACCTGGGTGAAATGCGCGATACGCTTGACGCCACCGAAGATGATCAGACCGATCAGTACGGCCAGTACGGCGGCCGTCACGTTCGGGTCGATACCGAAGGCGGTGTTGACGCTGGAGGCGATGGAGTTGGCCTGTACGCCCGGCAGCAGCAGGCCGCAGGCGAACACGGTGACCACGGCGAACAGCCAGGCGTACCACTTCAGACCCAGGCCCTTCTCGATGTAGAAGGCCGGACCGCCGCGGTATTCACCGTTGAGCTTTTCCTTGTAGACCTGACCGAGGGTGGACTCGACGAAGGCCGAGCTGGCGCCGAGGAAGGCCACCATCCACATCCAGAACACGGCGCCCGGGCCACCGAAGGTGATGGCGGTGGCCACACCGGCGATGTTGCCGGTACCGACGCGACCGGCGAGGGTCATGGTCAGGGCCTGGAAGGAGGTGATGCCGTGTTCATCGGTACGCCCTTTGAACATCAGGCGAATCATTTCTTTGAAGTGGCGAACCTGGAGAAAGCGGCCGCGCACAGAGAAGTAAAGACCGACGCCGAGACAGAGGTAGATCAGCGCCGGGCTCCAGACCAGACCGTTTAGGGTCGAGACCAGTTCGTTCATGCAATGCTCCTGGGCACACGGCCGCCTTTTGGGCGGGACCGAAGCCCGTTGATTTGTTATTGGAAGAGAACGACGCAGCGGGGCGCCGGCCTCGGCCGGACGCGGGTTGCTGGTAGAGCGGGTCGCGCACGCGGCGCGCAGAGCATGACAAAGACTGCCCGTCTTGCAATCTCTTGAGGTCACATTTTGTTACGTCAAGGCGACATTTTACGCCTGAAGATCGCCCCACAGCTGCTGGGCGACGCTCAGGGCGACCACGGGAGCCGTTTCCGTGCGCAACACGCGGGGGCCCAGGCGGGCCGCATGAAAGCCGGCCAGCTTCGCCTGAGCGACTTCACCCTCGTTCAGGCCGCCCTCCGGACCGATCAGAAAGGCCAGGCTGTTCGGTTTGTCGTGGCTCTGCAGGGCTTCGGCGACCGGGTGCAGCACCAGCTTCAGGTCGGCTTCGATCTGCTGCAGCCAGGCGGACAGTTCCAGCGGCGGGTGAATGACTGGCAGCACCGAGCGACCGCATTGCTCGCAGGCGCTGATCGCCACCTGGCGCCAGTGGGCCAGGCGCTTGTCGGCGCGCTCGTCCTTCAAACGCACCTCGCAGCGCTCGCTGACGATCGGGGTGATCTCGCTGGCGCCCAGCTCGGTGGCCTTCTGGATCGCCCAGTCCATGCGCTCGCCGCGTGACAGGCCCTGGCCCAGGTGAATGCGTAGCGGCGATTCGGCCAGGCCGTCGAGCGCTTCACGCAGCTCCACGCGTACCGTCTTCTTGCCCACTTCGATCAGCTCGCCGAGAAACTCGCGGCCGCTGCCGTCGAACAGCTGCACCGCGTCGCCCGCGGCGTGTCGCAGCACGCGGCCGATGTAGTGGGCCTGGGCTTCGGGCAGCTCATGCTGGCCGAGAGAGAGCGGGGCGTCGATGAAGAAACGGGAAAGGCGCATAGGGAGGGCTGCAGGCGGCAAGTTCGAAGCGGCAAGTGTAAAGGGGTGGTGCGCGCGGCGCACCCTACTGCGATGGCGCCGCTTCTTCGTAGGGTGCGCCGTGCGCACCGGGCTTCGTTTATGGCTCGCTCAACCCGGATCGCGATGATCGGGATAGCGATTGTCCACGGCCACGCTGACAGTGTCGCGGGTGGCGATATCGATGCCTTCGCTGGCCACCTCGGCGAGGAAATCGATCTCCTCCGGGGTGATCACGTAAGGCGGCAGGAAGTACACCACGCTGCCCAGCGGGCGCAGCAGCGCACCGCGCGTTAGTGCGTGCTGATACACCGCCAGGCCGCGCCGCTCCTGCCAGGGGTAGGCGGCTTTGCTGGCCTTGTCCTGCACCATCTCCACCGCCAGGGCCATGCCGGTCTGGCGCACTTCGGCGACATGCGGATGATCCTTGAGATGCTCGGTGGCGCTGGCCATGCGCGCGCTCAGCGCCTTGTTGCGTTCGATCACATCGTCATCGCGGAAGATGTCCAGAGTCGCCAGGGCGGCGGCGCAGGCCAGCGGGTTGCCGGTGTAGGTGTGCGAGTGAAGGAAGGCGCGCAGGGTGGCGTAGTCGTCGTAGAAGGCGCCGTATACCTCGTCGGTGGTCAGCACCGCGGCCATCGGCAGATAGCCGCCGGTCAGCGCCTTGGACAGCACCAGGAAATCGGGAGTGATGCCGGCCTGCTCGCAGGCGAACATCGTGCCGGTGCGGCCGAAGCCCACGGCGATCTCGTCATGGATCAGGTGCACGCCATAACGGTCGCAGGCTTCGCGCAGCAGCTTGAGGTAGATCGGGTGGTACATGCGCATGCCGCCCGCACCCTGGATCAGCGGCTCGACGATCACCGCGGCTACTTCATGGTGGTGCTCGGCCAGCGTCTGCTCCATATGAGCGAACATGACGCGCGAATGCTCCTCCCAGCTCACGCCCTCGGGACGCAGGTAGCAGTCCGGGCTGGGTACCTTGAGGGTGTCGAGCAGCAGCGCCTTGTAGGTATCGGTGAACAGCGACACGTCGCCCACCGACATCGCCGCCACGGTTTCGCCGTGGTAGCTGTTGCTCAGGGTCACGAAGCGCTTCTTGCCGGCCTGGCCGTTGTTGAGCCAGTAGTGGAAGCTCATCTTCAGCGCCACCTCGATGCCCGAGGAGCCGTTGTCGGCGTAGAACACCTTGTTCAGGCCAGGCGGGGTGATCTGCACCAGGCGCTCGGACAGTTCGATGACCGGCTGGTGGGTGAAGCCGGCGAGCATCACGTGCTCGAGGCTTTCCAGCTGCTCGCGGATGCGGGCATTGATGCGCGGGTTGGCATGGCCGAAGACGTTGACCCACCAGGAGCTGACCGCATCCAGATAGCGCTTGCCGTCGAAGTCCTCCAGCCATACGCCGGAGGCCTTGCGAATCGCCACCAGCGGCAGGCGCTCGTGATCCTTCATCTGGGTACAGGGATGCCACAGGACCTCGAGGTCGCGCTGCATCCAGTGGTCGTTCAAGCTCATGGTGCGTCTCCCAATCATCAGCGCAACAGCCTACCAGAAGGCGCGCCCGCCGATCCGCCGGATACGGCCGTCCGGCCCCGTATGACGAACTTCCCCGGCGCTGCGCTGGACTAAGCTGGCGGGTTGGAATCACGCCTTTTTAATATCGTATTTCTCGATATTTCATAGCGAAATTTTCCGCTTTAAATCGATAGATTTGCCGTTAGTCTTGCTCGGAAACTGGATTAGGGAAGCCCCCATGCAATGGCGTAACACCTCTGCTCGTTATGGTCTGGTCAGCGTGCTGTTGCACTGGCTGGTGGCGCTGGTCGTGTTCGGCCTGTTCGCCCTGGGGTATTGGATGGTGGGCCTGAGTTATTACGACCCCTGGCGGCAGAGCGCGCCCGATCTGCACAAGAGCATTGGCATCCTGCTGTTCGCCGTGATGCTGCTGCGCCTGCTGTGGCGTCTGTTCAGCCCGGCTCCCGCAGCGCTGGCCAGTCACGGCCGGCTCACTCGCCTGGCCTCCAGACTGGGCCACGGCCTGCTCTATCTGGGCCTGTTCGGCGTGATGATCTCCGGCTATCTGATCTCGACCGCCGATGGCCGTGGCATCAACGTATTCGGGCTGTTCAGTGTGCCGGCAACCCTGACCGGTATCCCACAACAGGAAGACATCGCTGGCGCCATCCACGAATACCTGGCCTGGGGGCTGGTGATCTTCGCCGGGCTGCATGGCCTGGCGGCACTCAAGCACCATTTCATCGACCGTGACAGCACCCTGCTGCGGATGTTCGGGCGCTGAAGTCATTCACAACCGGGCCAAGGCCCATCTAGATCGACAACCTCGCAAGGAGAACACCCATGTTGAAGAACGCCCTCGCTGCACTGGTTCTGGGTTCCGCGCTGATCGGCGGCCAGGCCATGGCGGCCGACTACGCCATCGACAAGCAAGGCCAGCATGCCTTCGTCAACTTCAAGATCAGCCACCTGGGTTACAGCTGGCTGTACGGCACCTTCAAGGACTTCGATGGCAAGTTCAGCTTCGATGCCGCCAACCCGGAAGCCAGCAAGGTCAGCGTCACCCTCAACACCGCCAGCGTCGACACCAACCACGCCGAGCGTGACAAGCACATCCGCAGCGCCGACTTCCTCAACGTTTCCAAGCACGGCACCGCTACCTTCGAGTCGACTTCGGTCAAGTCCACCGGCGAAGGCACTGCCGACATCACTGGCGACCTGACCCTTAACGGGGTGACCAAGCCCGTGGTCATCGCCGCCAAGTTCATCGGCGAAGGCAAGGATCCGTGGGGCGGCTACCGTGCCGGTTTCGAAGGCACCACCACGCTGAAGCTGAAGGATTTCGACATCACCAAGGATCTCGGCCCGGCTTCGGAAACCGTCGAGCTGATCATCTCGGTCGAAGGTATTCGTCAGTAAAGAAAGCGGCCGCTTGCGGCCCAGCTGATGACCCTCTCCCATTTATGGGAGAGGGTGCCCGAAGGGCGGGAGAGGGCTGGTTCTCCACTGGCCTCTCCCCCTAAACAAAAACGCCGCCCATCGGGCGGCGTTTTCGTTTGCGCGTCAGCTTACTCGTCGCGATTGCGCGTGAGCAGTGCCGGCTTCTCGCCGCGCGGGCGCGTGCTGTTGCTCAGCTCGTCGAGTTGCTCGGCGGTGGGGAAGCGATCCAGGCGCGAACCCTTGTGCACGATGACGGGCTGCTTCTCACGCGGATTGCGCACGGCGGCCTCTGTGCGAGGCAGTTCGTCGCGGTCGAGCGAGGTGATGCGACCGTCATGGGCGGGACGGCCACGACCACGATTGCTGCCGTTGCGGCCCTGGCCGGGTTGTCCGCCCTGGCCGCTGCCCTGGCGACGGTTCTTGCCCGCACCATTGCCGCCGCCATTGTTGTTGCGCGGGCCCTTGCCGTTCTGACGCTGGCCCTGCGGCGCGCCATTGGCGGGTGCGGCGCCGGGACGACGCCCGCGGCCCTGCTGCTTGTTCTGGTTGGGACTGACGTAGTCGACACGGTTGCCGAAGTTGTCGATCTCGTCGTCGAGAAATTCTTCCGGATCGCGATCCGGAGGCAACGGTGGAATCGCTGCGGCGGGCTGGCTCGGGCCATCGTTGCGCGGGCCCTGGCCACGGCGCTTCTGCCCTTGCGGCTTGGCCTTCTGCTCCTTGCCGCTGTCCTTGCCCTTATCCTTGCGGCCGCTGCCGTGGCGCTCGCCCTTGGGCTTGTCGCCGCCTTCGGCCTTCTGCTTCTTCTGCCCGGCATTGCGTGGTTGACGCGGTTCGCGCACTTCCGGGCGCTCCGCTTCCACGGCGCTGGCATCGAAACCCATCAGATCGCCATCGGGGATCTTCTGCTTGGTCATGCGCTCGATGCTTTTCAGCAGCTTCTCTTCATCCGGGGCGACCAGCGAGATGGCCTCGCCGCTACGGCCGGCGCGACCGGTACGGCCGATACGGTGGACGTAGTCTTCCTCGACGTTGGGCAGCTCGAAGTTGACCACGTGCGGCAGCTGGTCGATGTCCAGACCACGGGCGGCGATATCGGTGGCGACCAGGATGCGTACCTTGTTCGCCTTGAAGTCGGCCAGGGCCTTGGTGCGCGCGTTCTGGCTCTTGTTGCCGTGGATCGCGACAGCCGGCAGACCGTGCTTGTCGAGGTACTCGGCCAGACGGTTGGCGCCGTGCTTGGTGCGGGTGAATACCAGCACCTGTTCCCAGGCACCCTGGGTGATCAGGTGGGCGAGCAGGGCGCGCTTGTGGCTGGCGGCCAGGCGGAATACGCGCTGCTCGATGCGCTCGACCGTGGTGTTCGGCGGCGTGACCTCGATGCGCTCCGGGTTGTGCAGCAGCTTGCCGGCCAGGTCGGTGATGTCCTTGGAGAAGGTCGCCGAGAACAGCAGGTTCTGGCGTTGCGCCGGCAGGCGGGCGAGGACCTTCTTCACGTCATGGATGAAGCCCATGTCGAGCATGCGGTCGGCTTCGTCCAGTACCAGGATTTCCACGTGGGACAGATCGACGCTGCCCTGGCCGGCCAGGTCGAGCAGGCGGCCCGGGCAGGCGACGAGTACGTCGACGCCCTTGGCCAGGGCCTGGACCTGCGGGTTCATGCCGACGCCGCCGAAGATGCAGGCGCTGACGAATTTCAGGTCACGCGCATAGATCTTGAAGCTGTCGTGCACCTGGGCGGCCAGTTCGCGGGTGGGGGTCAGCACCAGCACGCGCGGCTGTTTCGGGCCGTGGCGCTGTTCGCGGTCCGGGTGACCGGCGGGGAACAGACGCTCGAGAATCGGCAGGGCGAAGCCTGCGGTCTTACCCGTGCCCGTCTGGGCCGCCACCATGAGATCGCGACCTTGCAACACGGCGGGAATGGCCCGCTGTTGCACCGGAGTGGGCTGGGTGTAGCCGGCGGATTCGATCGCACGGACTAGAGCCTCGGAGAGACCGAGGGAAGCAAAGGACATGGGCAATCCTGTACGTAGTGAGGGCGTGGCCCTATGGGGTGATATTGCCTGGCTTGAATCATGCGTGGGGCGCGTGATCCCGTCCGGTACTGCTGGCTTCTGGGAGCTAGCATCCGGGCGCAAGCCTGGCGGGAAGGCCCGAGTATAACAGAGCTGATGGCCTGCGCAGCTACCAGCCTGTCGGTTGGTTCACGGCCTGGAATCTTCGGGCCTGGCGTAGCGCGCCTGCAGGCGTGCGTAGGCGGGTTCGCGCTTGAAGCGGCGCAGCTCGCGAGCGAAGTCGGTCGCCAGCTGCTGCAGCGCCGGGTCGCGGCGCAGCGCCAGGTACATGCGGTCGTGGCCGATGGCCTTGCGGTTGTAGTCGACCTGATCCAGCAGGCCCAGCTGCGCGCTGAGAAAGAGGCCCGCACGGCGGTCATTGACCACCAGGTCGACACGGTGACGCACCAGCTTGCCCAGGTTGGCTTCGTGAGTTGGCGCCTCCTCGCGGCTGAACAGCGTCGAGTTACGGAAGGCTTCGTTGTTGTACCAGTAGCCGGGCGAGATGCCGATCACCAGATCGCGCAGGTCTTCCAGGCGCTCATAGGGGTAGGGGCGATTGCGTGCGTGGAACAGCACGAACTCGACTTCGCTCAGCGGCTCTTCGACGAAGAGCATGCTCGCCTCGCGTTCGGGCAGATGGAAGATGTCCAGAATGCCGTCGGCATGTCCCTGTTCCAGCGCCAGCAGGCAGCGCTTCCAGGGCATGAACTGCAGGTCCAGTTCGATACCCAGCCGGTGCAGCACCTCGCGGCTGATCTCGTAGTCGAGACCGGCCGGCTGGCCGTTCTCCTCGAAGACGTAGGGCGGCCAGGCTTCGGTGACCACGCGCAAGGTCTCGCCGCGTGCGGCGAAGGCGAGGCCGCACAGCAGGAAGATGGCGATAATCTGGCGCTTGAATAATGGCATAGCGCCAGATTAGCGATTTTGCCCGCGCGGTGAAAGCACAGGCGATCTGCCTATTCCACCACCCGATAGCAGGGCTCATAGGCGCTGCCGCCGGGCAGTTTCATCCGATGCTGTTCGACGAAGGCCTGCAGCAGGCGATCCAGCGGACGCATGATGCTTGCCTCGCCGCGGATCTCGTACGGGCCGTGCTCCTCGATCAGGCGAATGCCGTTCTCCTTGACGTTGCCCGCGACGATGCCGGAGAAGGCGCGACGCAGATTGGCAGCCAGTTCATGCAGCGGTTGTTCGCGGGTCAGCTGCAGGCCGGCCATGGCTGCGTGGGTCGGCTCGAACGGATGCTGGAAGCTTTCGTCGATCTTCAGCAGCCAATTGAAGTGGAAGGCGTCGTTGCGCTCGCGGCGGAACTGGCGCACGGCCTTGATGCCGACAGCCATCTCGCGGGCCACTTCGGCCGGGTCGTTGAGGATCATGCGGTAGCGCTGCTGCGCCGCCTCGCCCAGGGTGGCGCCGATGAAGTCGTGCAGCTGCTGCAGGTAGGTGCTGGCGCTCTTCGGGCCGGTGAGGATGACCGGGAAGGGCAGGTCCTTGTTGTCCGGGTGGGTGAGGATGCCCAGCAGGTAGAGAAATTCCTCGGCGGTACCGGCGCCGCCCGGGAAGATGATGATGCCATGGCCGACGCGGACGAAGGCCTCCAGACGCTTCTCGATGTCCGGCAGGATCACCAGCTCGTTGACGATCGGGTTGGGCGCCTCGGCGGCGATGATGCCCGGCTCGGTCAGGCCCAGGTAGCGGCCGGTGAGGTTGCGCTGCTTGGCATGGCTGATGGTGGCGCCCTTCATCGGCCCCTTCATCACGCCCGGGCCGCAGCCGGTGCAGATGTCCAGGCCACGCAGGCCCAGCTCGTGGCCGACCCTCTTGGTGTACTTGTATTCCTCGGTGCTGATCGAGTGGCCGCCCCAGCACACCACCATCTTCGGCTCGACGCCGCTGCGCAGGGTCTGCGCGTTGCGCAGCAGGTGAAAGACGTAATCGGTGATGCCTTCGGAGCTTTCCAGATCGATGCGTTTGTTCTCCAGCTCGCTCTGCGTGTAGACGATGTCGCGCAGGGCGCTGAACAGCATCTCGCGGGTGCTGGCGATCATCTCGCCGTCGACGAAGGCATCGGCCGGCGCATTGATCAGCTCCAGGCGGATGCCGCGATCCTGCTGGTGGATCTTCACTTCGAAGTCCGGGTAGGCCTCGAGAATGGTCTTGGCGTTGTCGCTGTGCGAGCCGGTGTTGAGGATCGCCAGGGCGCACTGGCGGAACAGGCGGTAGACGCTGCCGGAGCCGGTTTCGCGCAGTTGCTGCACTTCGCGCTGGGAGAGGGTTTCCAGGCTGCCCTTGGGGCTGACGGAGGCGTTGATGCGGGGGCGTTTGAGCATGAAGTGGTCCTGGTGGCAAGGTCGCGACGAAGGCC
The DNA here is from genome assembly GCF_029834875.1 of Pseudomonas sp. GD04158. Lineage (NCBI taxonomy): Bacteria > Pseudomonadati > Pseudomonadota > Gammaproteobacteria > Pseudomonadales > Pseudomonadaceae > Pseudomonas > Pseudomonas sp. GD04158. The sequence goes on from NZ_JAODYT010000041.1 coordinate 29,130, forward strand.
GGCGCGGAGGGGAGTTCGAATGCGTTGTCGGAAGCAGGTGTTGTGTTTGTCGGTGGCTGGCGGTCAGTGTCTGGCGGATGGCGTGTCGGTTGCGGGTTCGCTCGGGTTCAGCAGAAATACCACATAGCCGCGGAACCAGGGACTGCTTTGCAGGTAATCCGGCGCCTGCCATTCGCCGTTTTGTATCAGGCCGATGCGAAACGGCAACTGCAGCCGTGCGATGCTCGGCAGGTAGCGCTGGTGGTCGGCGATGCTGCTGCGGCCCTGGTAGGTCTGCATCACCACTTCGTCGACCACCCCGGCCAGGCGGTTCAGCGCCGCCGGGTCGGCATTGCCGGCCCAGTCCAGCAGGCCGGTGATGCTCAGGCGGTACTGCCTAGGCAGACGCTGGCGCAGGTCTTCGAGGAAGACGGCGTAGCGGCTCAGGTGCAGCGTTTGCGCATCGAAGTCGATCTGCACCCCGCTGACCCGGTTGCCGGCACGCTGCCAGCGTTGCAACTGGCTGAGCAGCAGGGCGAATACCTCGTCGTTCCAGTCCAGGGTATGCGCGCGATACACCACCCAGAGCTCGACGTCTTTCGACAGCCTGGGCGTGGCCGGGTTCTGTGCCAGCATGCGCGCCGCGGGATCGCCGGCGCGGCGCGGGCCGTCGATCTGCCCCTGCAGCACGTACAGCGTACGGGCCTGGGCCAGCACCGGCTGTGGCGTCACGCCCGCCCACAGCCAGAACGCCTGATGCTCGCCGGCGTCGACGCGCGTGGCCTGCGCCGGCAGGCCGGCTGCCAGCAGGAGCAGGCCTACCAGTAGTACTTGAGTCGCTGCGCCCACTGGGTGTCCGCGTAGCTGCGCTTGAGGGTCTGGAACCACTGCTTGCGTTGGTCCTTGCTGATGTCCTGGCCGTCGCAGCTGTTATAGCCGCTGGGCGCATAGCAGTTGATTGCGCGGAACAGGGCGTAGGCCTTGTCCTCGCGGCTGACCTGCGGCCCAGTCAGCAGCAGCTGGTAGGCGGCCAGGCGGGAAAAGGATGCGCCCTGGAACTGGCTCGGTGCGCTGCCCAGTTCGCCGGCGGCCGGCGGGCGGTTCAGCCAGTGCTCGTCGAGGCCGTGGATGCGGATGAAGTCGCCCAGGCACAGCATGCCCTGGGCGTCCTCGGCATTGGCGGCGAGGCGTTCGGCGATCCTGACCAGGCTCGGGCAGGCATAGCCGGCATCGCTGCCACCGCTCCAGGCGAACAGGCCAGGATCCAGGCGCTGCGCTGGCTGTGTCGGCTTGTACGGGAACTGCGCGAAATCGCGGAGAAAGTCGGCGTAGCGACCGTAATCCAGATCGCGATAGAGCAGGGTGTACAGCGCGGTTGCGCGCTCGCCTGCCGGAGTCTGCTCGTTTCCCGCCTGCTGGCGCAGCAGCTCGGGGCCGGCGCCATAGGCCAGCAGGCGCTCGCGGATCGGCGCGGTGCTGATCGGCGAGTCGGTGGCGAACACCTTCTCCAGTGCGCCACTGCGCTCATGGTTCAAGGCCAGGGCCAGTTGCAGTTGGGCGCGCTGCAGCGGGTCTTGGCTGCGCGCCAGCAGTGCCTGCCAGTGCTGCAAGGCTGCGGCGTTCTCACCCTTGGCTTCCAGCGCCAGGCCGCGCAGGGTTTCCTGGCTGAAGGCGAGGGCGTTCATCGGCTCGGAACCGGCATCCGGCAGGGCGGCGAGCGCCTGCTGGGCATCGCCGCCGCGGTAGAAATGCCAGGCAGCGACCAGGTAGGCGTGCAGGCCGGGCTGGCTGGCGAAGCGCGGCTGCTGCGCCTGCAGTTGTTCGAGGCTGAGGCGCGGCTCGCGGTTGCTGCCGGGATCGCGCAGCTGGATCAGGTCGAGCATGGCCAGCAGCAGCGGGTCTTCGATGGCATCCGGGGCGAGGCTGGGCAGCAGCTTGGCGTCCAGCTCCTCGATCAGTGCGGGCATGTCGACCTGCTGCGCGCCACGCTCGAATTGCCGGGCAAAGGCCTCGGCAAAGCGCCGGGTGTCCCCGGCAAGCCAGTACACGCGACGTTGCAGGCCGCGCGCCGAGTCGCTGTAGAGGCCCTGCGGATAGTTGCTCAGGTACTGCTTGAAGGCCTTCGCGCTGGCGTCGAGGCTGGGTTTATCCACCTGCTCCGGACTGAAGAAACCGTACTCGTCGAAGGCGTTCAGCTGCGCCTGGTTCAGCGCGACGCGACCGAGCAGGTATTGGGCGGTTTCGCGTAGCCAGGGCTGTTCGCTGCTCGCGAGCTGGGCGAAGCGCTCATGGGCGTGGTCGAAGTCGCCGCGATAGAAGGCGTCGGCGCCGCGCAGGTAGTCGCCGAAGGCCCGGGCCGCGGGCGATTGCAGCTGCGTCGGCGGCGGCAGGATGTCCTCTGCTTGCGGATCGCCCTCTCCGCACAGGCTCAGCAGGCTGCGCCGCGAGCGGGCCAGTGCCTGCGCTTCGCTCGCGGCCAGATCCGGCGTGGCGCCGAGTGCATCGACGAAGCCGCGCATGGCCTGCAGGTCGTTGCTGCGGCAGCGATTGCCTTCGCCTTCGGCGAAGCGCTGTACAGCCAAGGCATCCGCTTCGCTGTCGATGCCCAGGCGCTGCAAAGCCTGGGTCAGGTACGCCAGGTCCGGGTCGACGCCTTGCTCGTCGGCCTCGGTCGCCTCGCTACGGGCGCGGCTCGCATCGAGCATGCCGAGGCTGAAGGGCACCAGGCCGTAGCCGTACTCGTAACCGTCGAGTGCCAGCGGTTCGCGCGTCAGCTTCAGGTGGCCGGCATCGTCGAGCAGCAGCTGCAGGTTGACCCGGCTGTCGTTGCCGGGGCTGAGAAAGGCGAGGTTGTTGCACGCCGAGAGCTGGTCCGAGATCAGTTTCCAGCTCGGTGCGCAGGTCATGTCGGAGCTGGCCAGGGCAGGGGCAGCGTGCAGCCCCGTGAGCAGGGCGAGGGGAAGGAGGCGCTTGAATGTCATGGGCTCATCCTTGAGCGCGGGAGCCGCTGCGCGGCTCCCTGCCCGTCAGCGTTTCAGATCGAGGTTGTTCCAGATGGCCAGGCTGGGGCCGGCCAGGTTCATGCTGTAGAAGTGCAGGCCCGGCGCGCCGCCTTGCAGCAGGCGTTCGCACATCTCGGTGATCACCTGCTCGCCGAAGGCGCGAATGCTCTCGGCGTCGTCGCCATAGGCTTCCAGCTGCTTGCGTATCCAGCGCGGGATTTCCGCGCCGCAGGCGTCGGAGAAGCGCGCCAGCTTGCTGTAGTTGGTGATCGGCATGATGCCCGGTACCACCGGGATGTCCACGCCCAGCTTGCGCACGCGCTCGACGAAGTAGAAGTAACTGTCGGCGTTGAAGAAGTACTGGGTGATGGCGCTGTCGGCACCGGCCTTGGCCTTGCGCACGAAGTTGGCGATGTCGTCTTCGAAGTTGCGCGCCTGCGGATGCATCTCCGGGTAGGCGGCCACCTCGATGTGGAAATGATCGCCGGTTTCGCTGCGGATGAACTCGACCAGTTCGTTGGCGTAGCGCAGCTCGCCACTGGCCATGCCCATACCCGACGGCAGGTCGCCGCGCAGGGCGACGATGCGCTTGATGCCGGCATTCTTGTACAGGTTGAGCAGTTCGAGCAGCTCGGCCTTGCTGTCGCCGACGCAGGACAGGTGCGGCGCGGTCGGCACCTTCACCTCGCCATCGAGTTGCAGCACGGTGTTGAGCGTGCGGTCGCGGGTCGAACCGCCGGCGCCATAGGTGCAGGAGAAGAAATCGGGTTTGTAGGCCGCCAGTTGGCGCGCCACGTCCATCAGTTTTTCATGCCCGGCTTCGGTCTTGGTGGGGAAGAACTCGAAGCTGTAGCGGCGTTCTTGGCTCATAGGTTTCTAGCCTTGGAGACGTAGGGTGGATGGCGTTTTTCCATCCACCTTGCGGGAAGTCGGCGGTGGATAAGCCAGAGGCTTATCCACCCTACGCATTAGTAGCGGTAAGCGTCCGGCTTGAATGGGCCTTCCACGGACACGCCGATGTACTCGGCCTGCTGCTTGGTCAGCCGAGTGACTACGCCACCGAAGCCCTTGACCATTTCCAGTGCCACTTCTTCGTCCAGCTTCTTCGGCAGCACTTCGACAGTCAGACGCTCGGCTTTCTTCTCGGCGGAGAGGTCAGCGAACTTCTGCTCGAACAGGAAGATCTGCGCCAGTACCTGGTTGGCGAAGGAGCCGTCCATGATGCGGCTCGGGTGGCCGGTTGCGTTACCCAGGTTCACCAGACGGCCTTCGGCCAGCAGGATCAGGTAGTCATCGTTGGCCGGATCGAAGCTGCCGGCACCGGTGCGGTGGATCTTGTGCACCTGCGGCTTGACCTCTTCCCATGCCCAGTTCTTGCGCATGAAGGCGGTGTCGATCTCGTTGTCGAAGTGACCGATGTTGCATACCACGGCGCGCTTCTTCAGGGCCTTGAGCATGTTGGCATCGCAGACGTTGACGTTACCGGTGGTGGTGACGATCAGGTCGATCTTGCCCAGCAGCGCCTTGTCAATGCTGGCTTCGCTGCCATCGTTGATGCCGTCGATGTACGGCGATACCAGCTCGAAGCCGTCCATGCAGGCCTGCATGGCGCAGATCGGGTCGACTTCCGAGACCTTGACGATCATGCCTTCTTGACGCAGCGACTGCGCCGAGCCCTTGCCCACGTCACCGTAGCCGATGACCAGCGCCTGCTTGCCCGACAACAGGTGGTCGGTGCCGCGCTTGATGGCGTCGTTGAGGCTGTGACGGCAGCCGTACTTGTTGTCGTTCTTGCTCTTGGTCACGGCGTCGTTGACGTTGATCGCCGGGACTTTCAGGGTGCCGGCCTTGAGCATGTCGAGCAGGCGGTGCACACCGGTGGTGGTTTCTTCGGTGATGCCGTGAATGCGCTCGAGCATCTGCGGGTATTTCTTGTGCAGGATCTCGGTCAGGTCACCGCCGTCGTCCAGCACCATGTTGGCGTCCCACGGCTTGCCGTCCTTGAGGATGGTCTGCTCGATGCACCACTCGTACTCTTCCTCGGTCTCGCCCTTCCAGGCGAATACCGGGATGCCGGCTGCGGCGATGGCGGCAGCGGCCTGATCCTGGGTGGAGAAGATGTTGCAGGACGACCAGCGCACTTCCGCGCCCAGGGCGGTCAGCGTCTCGATCAGCACGCCGGTCTGGATGGTCATGTGGATGCAGCCGAGAATCTTCGCACCCTTCAGCGGCTGGCTGGCAGCGTACTTGCGGCGCAGGCCCATCAGTGCCGGCATCTCGGATTCGGCGATGATCAGTTCCTTGCGGCCCCAGTCGGCCAGGGAGATGTCGGCGACCTTGTAGTCGGTGAAGCCGGCAGGCGTCAGTACAGCGCTCATAATGAGTTCTCCATTCGTTGTCTGCGAATGGGCGCCGTTGATGCGTATGGTTAACGCCCCATCCGAGCCTGACAAACCGGTGTCGACCGACCTGCTGCAGCGCCCCTCGGACGGGTGGCGGGAACGACCGGAGCGGTGCCGGCCGTGTGAAACTCGCGGATTATAGCTGCCAGCGAGGCGCAGCCCAAGGTTTTCCGTCGCCCCACGCGCTGCTGGCACCTGCCACCGAGGGATTGGCCGGATCGCCGCTCACATACCCCGCTTCGGGCCATGGACGCCAGCCGGGTCACGGCTCAGGCTGCGCATTCCATCATCCGAATGCGGAGCTTCCATGACCCTTGCCTACTGGTGCGTGCTGATCGCCATCCTCCTGCCCTATCTGGCCACCACAACCGCCAAGTTCTTCGGGCCCGGTTACGGGCCGCGGGCCAACAGCGACCCGCGCGCCTTCCTCGCCGGCCTCGAGGGCTGGCGCAAGCGCGCCAACAATGCCCAGCTCAATGGCTTCGAGGTGACTCCGGCCTTCGCCGCGGCAGTGATCATCGCCCATCAGGCGGGTGGCGCCGAGCAGGGGCTGCTCGATCAGCTGGCCATGGCGTTCATCGTCAGCCGCGTGCTGTATCTCATCTGCTACCTGGCCGACTGGGGGCCGGTGCGCTCGCTGGTATGGTTCGCCGGCATGGGGCTGATTGTCGCGCTGTTCGTGGTCTCTGCCTGAGTCGCGGCGCCATGGGGTGGGGCCAGGCTGGCGCTGCCTGGTCGCCCTATGCCCTGCGTCAGGGACATCGGGACACCCGCGGTAAAACAGTGCGCTTGGCCTGATGGGGATCAGTGGCGATACTGGCGGACCGTTTTTCAAGCCGGACGCGTCACGATGAAATTCAAAGCCCTGCTGCTGGCCTGCGCCTGCCTGTTTCTGGTTGCCTGCGGTGGCGTCGATCCCGACTCGCCGCTGGGCCAGCGTCAGGCGCTGTTCAAGCAGATGCTCAAGGTCAGCGAGGATCTCGGTGGCATGCTGCGCGGGCGCATCGCCTATGACGAGGCCCGCTTCGTTGCCGGTGCGGCCGAGCTCGATCGCCTGTCGCGCGAGCCCTGGCAGCACTTTCCCGACGTCCGTGACGACGAGCGCAGCAAGGCCAATCCCGAGCTCTGGCAGCGCCAGGAGCAGTTCCAGCAGATGGCGCGCGACCTGGAACAGGCCACTGCCGCGCTGGTGCAGGCTACCGTCTCGCCGCCGCTAAGGCGTTCCCGGCTGGAGCCGGCGGTACGTGAGGTCGAGGACAGTTGCGAGGCCTGCCACAAGGCATTCCGCGCTTACTGATCGGCCCGCGCTTCGGCTTCGGCCTGCTCCAGCTCGGAGCGCGCCTCGGCCAGTTTGGCCTGACGCTTGGCGATCTTCTCCTGGTCGCCCTTGCCCATGGCGTCGCGCAGGTCCATCTCCCGCCGCTGCACCTCCTGACGTGCTTCTTCCACGCCGGCCAGGCGCTGACGGTGCAGCGAGGCTTCATCGCAATGGGCTTCGACATTGCCCAGGGCCCGGTGCAAGCCATCCAGTTCCTGCGAGTTGCCCTGCGCGCGGGCGGTCTCGATCTTCTCCTGCAGGATCTGGCGCTTGGTCGGGCAGTCGACGTCGACGTCGGCGTCGGCCTCGGCGGCCAGGAGAGGGGTGGCGTGCAGCCCGGCGGCCAGCAGCAGGCCGAGCAAGGTGGCTTGACGAATCATGGTGTTTCCTCGTGGGTGCCTATTTCGAGTGACCGTGGCAGATGCACGAGGTTCGGCCCAGGTGACCGATCACCTGGCCTGGTTCAGCTGCGTGGCGGGCCTGCTTGGGGCTGGAAACCGGCGACACCGGCCTGCTGCAGTTGCCTGCCCAGGCGCTGAACTTCGGGGTGGCTGAAGAACGCCAGCAGGCGATCGGCACCCTTGGGGCCGATTCCGGGGCGACGCAGCCAGTCGTCTCGCTGGCGCTCGATCAGGCTGGGCCAGTCGTCGAGCCCGCCGGCGTCGAAACCCGGAGGTGCGCCGAGGGCACGCAGCCATTGCCGCAGCGGTCGGTCCCTGGCCTGAGCGAAGGCCTGCTGCAGCTGTGCAGCGCGGTGCGGGCCGATGCCGGGCAGGCTCTGCAGCTGGGCCTGGTCCAGCTCCAGCCAGTCGAGCAGCCCCTGCAAGGGCAGACTGCTCCAGGTGCCCGGGCCCACCCCGCTCAGCGCCAGCCCCTGCTTGCTGCTCAGCCAGGCCAGACGGGCCTGGAACTGTTGCTGGCAGGACGGGCTGCTGCGCCAGCAGCTGAGGGCATGGTAGTCCGCGCTGCGCGGTACCTCGACCGGCGCCCGGTGCGGGCTGCGCCAGATCACGCTGTCCAGACGTGGGATGGTCAGGCCGGCCAGGCGGATCGCCACCTGGTCGCCGGGGCGGACGTCGAGGCTCTTCCAGGTCGGGACCGAGCCGAGGGCCACGCGGCTGATGCGCCTGTCGTCGAGATCGACCGGCTGCAGGCGTAGCACCGGCGTGATGCGCCCACTGCGGCCGATGCGAAAGTCCACGGCCTGCACCACCGCCAGCGCCTGACTGGCCGGGTACTTCCAGGCCACCGCCCAGTGCGGGGCCTCCGCCTGCCAGCGCGCGCCGGCGGGGCGCGTGCCCTGGCGCAGCACCACGCCATCGCTGGCGAAGGGCAGGCGATGGCGATACCAATGCTGACGCCATTGCCTGGCTTCTTCGACGCTGCGGATCGGCTTGCTGTAGTGCTGGCTGTCGGCGAAACCCAGCGCCTGCAGCTGGCTCAGGCGTTCGTCCATGCTCGCCGGGCCGTCCGGCCAGTCCCACACGAACAGGCCGATGGCGGCGCCGTCCGGGTCGCTCAGCTCGTGCCTGGCCATCATTCCGGCCACCTTGCCGCGCGCTCCGGCGCCGCCATCGCGCGCCTGCAGGTGATCCTCGAGGCGCCAGTACAGCTCGCCCTGCAGTACCAGGTCGAGCGGCTCGGGCAGCCGCGTCGGGACAGCAGGCAACTGTCGGGCGCGTGCGCTCCAGTCCTGGCCGTGGCGGCCGTCGCCACGGCTGATGGCCTGGTGCAGGCGGCCTTGCCGATAGACCAGGGTGACGGCCACGCCATCGACCTTGGGCTGGATCCACAGGTCGTCGCGACTGCCGATCCATTCGCCGATCGCCGCGTCGTTGAGCTTGCGCAGACCGGTTTGCGGGACGGGATGGGCGATTGGCCCTGCGCTGCCTGTGAGGGGGGCCGGCAGGGGCTGTCGTGCAGGCGCGAAGCATTGCTGCCAGCGCTGCAGGCGCTCGCGGGCCTGGTCGTAGAGCTCGTCGGCTATCGGCGAGCGGCCCTGGTTGTGGTAGGCGTCATCCCACTGCGCGATCTGTTGGCTGAGCGCCGCGAATTCCACCTGGGCGCGGCTGTCCGGCCAGTCGGGGCAGGGTTCGGCCAGGGCGATGAGGGGCAGGAGGAGCGGAGCGATCCAGCGCTTCATGGCAAGCATCCATGCTTGGGAGGTGGGATTGAGCCTAGACGAAACGGGTCTGAGGCGCGAATGGCGCAGGGCTCAGGAAGCGGTGTGCCGCCTGCCCGGCGCCCAACAAAAAGCCCCGCATGGCGGGGCTTCTGGGTTGTGCCGATGCCTTACAGGCCGGCCGCGGCGCGCAGGTCGGCAGCCTTGTCGGTGCGCTCCCAGGTGAAGGTGGTGAAGCTGTCTTCGCCCACGGTCTTCTGCTGCGGGGTACGGCCGAAGTGACCGTAGGCCGCGGTGTCCTGGTACATCGGGTGCAGCAGGTCGAGCATGCGGGTGATGGCGTAGGGACGCAGGTCGAACACCTCGCGCACCAGCTTGATGATGGTCTCTTCGCTGACCTTGTTGGTGCCGAAGGTGTTCACCGAAATCGAGGTCGGCTGGGCCACGCCGATGGCGTAGGACACCTGGATCTCGCAGCGCTCGGCCAGGCCGGCGGCAACGATGTTCTTGGCCACGTAGCGACCGGCGTAGGCCGCCGAGCGGTCGACCTTGGACGGGTCCTTGCCGGAGAAGGCGCCGCCGCCGTGGCGAGCCATGCCGCCGTAGCTGTCGACGATGATCTTGCGCCCGGTCAGGCCGCAGTCGCCGACCGGACCGCCGATGACGAACTTGCCGGTGGGGTTGATGTGGTACTGGGTGTCCTTGTGCAGCAGTTCGGCCGGCAGGGTGTGCTTGACGATCAGCTCCATCACCGCTTCCTGCAGGTCGGCCTGGCTGATTTCCGGGTTGTGCTGGGTGGACAGCACCACGGCGTCGATGCCGACCACCTTGCCGTTCTCGTAGCGGCAGGTGACCTGGGACTTCGCATCCGGGCGCAGCCACGGCAGCAGGCCGGACTTGCGCGCCTCTGCCTGGCGCTCGACCAGGCGGTGCGACAGCACGATGGGCGCCGGCATCAGCACGTCGGTCTCGTTGCTGGCGTAGCCGAACATCAGGCCCTGGTCACCGGCGCCCTGGTCTTCCGGCTTGGCGCGGTCGACGCCCTGGTTGATGTCCGGGGACTGCTTGCCAATGATGTTGATGATGCCGCAGGTGTTGCCGTCGAAGCCGACGTCGCTGCTGGTGTAGCCGATGTTGCAGATCACGTCGCGGACGATCTGTTCCAGATCGACCCAGGCGCTGGTGGTGACTTCGCCGGCGACGATGGCCACGCCGGTCTTCACCAGGGTTTCCACGGCCACGCGGGCGTGCTTGTCCTGGACGATGATGGCGTCGAGCACGGCATCGGAAATCTGATCGGCGATCTTGTCCGGATGCCCCTCGGACACGGACTCGGAGGTGAACAGGGAGTATTCGCTCATGGGTGGGTTCCTTGTGTGCCGTAACGGGTGGCAGGTCGCATGATGGGTTTGGCGAAGTGCCGTAACTGAATCTGAAAGCCGTTCTTCAGGCCGATGTAGAGGCTTTCGCCAGGGACCAGGCCGGCGGCCGTCGCCCAGCGCGCCAGATCGTCCTGTTCGAAGCCGAGCCAGAGATCGCCGCAGGCTTCCCTGGCCCAGCTCTGGTCATGGCTGCACAGCTCGCTGAGCAGCAGGCTGCCGCCGGGAGCGACCAGTCGCGCCAGTTGGCGAAACGCCTCGGCCGGCGTGGCGAGATGGTGCAGCACCATGTTCAGCACCACGCAATCGGCCGGCGGCTGCTCATCCTGCAGGGCGTCGGCCAGCTTCAGCTCGACGTTGGCCAGGCCTTCGGCGGCGCAGCGCTGGCTGGCCAGCTCGAGCATAGCCGGGCTGTTGTCCAGTGCGGTGACGCGGGTGAAACGGCGGGCCAGCTCGGGCAGGAAGGCGCCGTCGCCGGGGCCGATCTCCAGGGCACTGGCATCGGGCGTGAACTGCAGCGCATCGAGCAGCGCCAGCAGGCTGTCGCGGTATTGCGGCAGGCCGGCGATCAGGTCCTGCTGGGCCTGGAAACTGGCGGCCATGCGGGCGAAGAAGTCGCGGCTGACGGTGGCGCGCTGCTGATGCACGGTGGCGATGCGTGCCTGCACCTCGCCTGGCAGCGGCAGCTCGTCGATGTCGTCCAGCAGCGCCGCATGCAGGCGGCCGCCGGGTAGGGCGCGGCGGTAGAAGATGGCGTTGCCTTCGCGCCGCGTGGCCACCAGGCCGGCCTGGGCCAGCACCTTGAGGTGGTGGCTCATGCCGGATTGGCCGATGGCGAAGATCTGCGCCAGCTCCAGCACGCCGAACGAGTCGTTGCTCAGCGCGCGCAGAACGTTCAGGCGCAGCGCATCGCCGCCGGCCTTGCACAGGGCGGCGAGCTCGTCGCAGGGGTCGAAGTCCAGCTGGGGGGCGCGCAGGGTCATGGTGGCGCAGTCTAGTCGGTCATTTTTCATACAGCAACAGCAATATCAAAAAGTTTTGATATTGCTGTGTGGCTAGTGCGGCGGCTCGCTCAGCGCCAGAAAGGCCGCCGGCGCCGGGCTCAGGCTGGCACCGGGGCGCCACAGCACGTGCAGCTCGCGCTCGATCTGCAGGTCCAGCACGGTCAGGCGCTGCAGTTCGCCGCTGGCCAGTTCGCGCTCGACCACCCGCTGCGACAGCCAGGCGATGCCCTGGCCGTCGGCAAGCAGGCGCTTGAGCGCTTCGGTGCTGCCGATGGCCATGCCGGCGCGAGGCTCCAGACCATGGACGCGATAGGCCTGCTCGACGCTGGCGCGCGCGCCGGAGCCGGGTTCGCGCATGTACAGCGGGTAGGCCTGCAGCTCGCTGGCCTGCAAGGGCGCGGCTGTTCTGGCCAGCGGATGCCGGGGCGCCACCACCGGCAGCAAGGCGTCGCGAGCCAGCAGGCGATGGTCGTAATCGGCCTGGGCGAAAGGCCCTTCGACGAAGCCGAGGCTGATGCGCCCGTCATCCAGTTGGCGGGTCACCGCCTCGGTATTGCTCACCTCCAGGCTGACGAAGATCTGCGGATGCAGGGCGCGGAAGCGGCTGATCAGCGGCGGCAGCAGGTAGGCGCCGAGCGTGGCGCTGGCGCCCAGGTGCAGCTCGCCCTGCTCCAGCTGGGCGAAATCGCGCAGGTCGCGCTCGGCCGCCTGTTCCAGGACGAAGATGCGCCGCGCGTAATCGAGCAGACGCTGGCCGCCTTCGGTCAGCTGCACGCCGCGCGGCAGACGGTCGAACAGGCGCAGGTCGAGGCTGGCCTCCAGCTCCCGAATCTCCCGAGTCACTGCCGGCTGGCTGATATGCAGGCGCTCGGCACCGGCGCTGATGCTGCCGGCCTCGGCGACGGCGAGAAAGACCTTGAGGTGGTGAAGGTTCATGGCTTTGCATAAATAGAAGGCATGTTTTAGATGCTGAATATGTATTTTTCATATGGCAAGTCGATTCTTACCCTGTGCTCGTCATTCATGCCACGGGACCACCCGACTCATGCCGCGCCCCTTCAGCCGTCTGCCCGAGCCATTGGCCGTCATCCGCCACTTCACCCCCAGCTGGTTCGCCGTGACCATGGGCACCGGCGTACTGGCGCTGGTGGTCGCCCATCTGCCGTGGCAGCTGCCCGGCCTGCTGCTGTTGGCCGAAGGCCTGTGGTTGTTCGGCGTGGCGCTGTTCGCCCTGTTCAGCCTGCTGTTCATGCTGCGTGTGGCGCTGTTTCGCGAGACCATCGCGCCGATGCTGCTGCACCCGGTGCAGTCGATGTTCCTCGGCGCGATTCCCATGGGCCTGGCGGTGCTGATCAAGGGCCTGCTGCTGTTCGGTGCGCCGCGCTGGGGCGAGGGTGTCTACGCCCTGGCGCATGCGCTGTGGTGGCTGGATGCGGCGCTGGCGTTGCTCGGCGCGCTGCTGGTGCCCTACCTGATGTTCACCCGCCAGCACCATGCGCTGGAAAAGCTCACCGCGGTCTGGCTGCTGCCGATCGTCGCGCCGGAGGTGGCCGCCAGCACCGCGGGTTCGCTGGCGCCGCACCTGGCGGCGACTGACGCCCAGTTGTTGCTGGTGGCCGGCTTCGTCCTCTGGGGCGTGTCGCTGTCGCTGGCCTTCTCGCTGATTACTCTGGTGCTGCTGCGCCTGGCCCTGCACAAGCTGCCGGACACCGATTTCGCCGCCACCAGCTGG
>NZ_JAODYT010000042.1:0-41101 GCF_029834875.1 Pseudomonas sp. GD04158
AGCAGGCGGCAACGTGATCGGTCAGCAGGTTGGCGGCAACACCGGCGGCGTGGTGGGTGCAGCAGTCGGTGGCGGCGCCGGCGGCGCGTTGGGCAACCACATGGGTAACGCCAGCTATCGGGATGATCGTCGCGGCTATCGCGAAGTGCATCACCACCACTATCACGGCAAGAAGAAGCACAAGAAGCACTGGCATCGTCATCACTGACGGATGCTGAGCACCCAGGGTTCATGACGACGACCGAAGGCGACTTCGACCTGCGCCTTGAACCCTGATTGCTCGTAGCTACGCTCCCAGCCACGCGCCAGCTCGCGGTAGGCATGGGGCACGCTGAGGCGATCGTTTTCCAGGCGAATGCTCGCGCCATAGCCGGCCTCCGCGCCGTGACGATAGGGCTCCATGCGCCCGACCAGCACGACCTGACGCTGCCGATCCGGCCAGCGCTGGCGCAGCACCTCGGCATCCACCCCCGCATCCACCAGAATCAGACGACTGGCCTGCTGTTGCTCATGCAACAGGCGACGCCGGTGTTCGTCGCGCTCCTGCTGCAACACCTCGCTTTCGGGCCGGGCCCGCAGTTCGGCCTCAGCTGCCTCCAGCGCCTGGCGCGCCTGTTCGACCTGACGCCGATGAACGGGGCCGTCGAGCTCCAGCACCAGCCAGACCTCGCGGGCCGGTTGCCGGCCCCAGGCCTGCTCGTCGGTGCCAGCGGCGAAACCCAGCTCGCGCAGCTTGGCCTCGTCCAGCCAGGGCAGTTGCCAGCCCTCCCCCGCATGCCGCCAGCTCAGCTGCAGGCGCAACACCCCATCGTCCTGCTCACGCAACCAGCCACCGTAGACGCGCTGCAGCTCGCGCTCGCTGAGCAGCAGCTGCGCCTCGGGCGCGCCGCTGCGGTTGTACCAGACGCCGCCCAGCGCCACTGCGTTGCTCAGCAGCACCACGCCGAGCCCCAGCCACAGGGCGCGCTTCATTGCACACCGCCCGGCACGCTACGCCGCCAGCGTTGCAGCATCACCAGCAACAGCACGGCGATCAGCCCGAGCAGGAGGAAGAACAGGTAGCGCGGCAGCAGTTGCCACCACCAGTCGAACAGCTTGGCGAAGAGCATGATCAATGCGAAGACCAGACCGGTATTGACCACCTCGCCCCAGCCGCGGCGAATGCCGAGCCACAGGGTCAGCCCGGCGAGCACGAAACCGAGGGTCTGGTAGAAGGCCTCGATCCAGCCGGTCGGCCAGGCGAGGTAGCTGCCGCTGCCCCAGTAAGACAGCACCAGCACCGGCCCGAGCAGGTAGAGCAGTCCCATCACCCGATAGCAGGCGGCGAAACCCGCATGGCGCCGCTGATCGAGCCATTGCGGCACCAGCATCAGCGCCGCCAGCGGCATGAACAGCTCCGGCCGCTCGCCCAGCGTCCACCAGTGCCAGCCGGCCCAGTCGCCAAGGCGCGCGGCGACGAACAGGCCGAAGCACAGCAGCGCCACCACCAGCAGCAGGCGCTGACGACACTGGTAGGCCAACAGCAGGGCCAGCGCCGCCCAGGGCAGCAGCGCCTTGTCCGAGGGGGTGATATTGAAGATCTGCCCGAGCATCGACAGGTTCAGCACGAAGCAGACGAACGCCAGCACGGCCGCCAGCTTGGCGTAGTAGCCCGAGCTGTCGCGGGCCTGCAGCCAGAAGCAGAGCAGCAGGCTGCCCAGGCTGCTACCAAGCAGGATGGCGACCTGAGCGGGCACGTCGAACAGCCCCCAGAACTGGTAGAACAGGAAGAACAGTCCGGCCGCCAGTGCCAGCGCGCCGAACAGCGAGGCCAGGCGCATGCCCAGCGACAGCTGGCGCGCGCGGGCATCGGCGTCGATGTCCAGGGTCTGCCGGTAGTGCGTCAGCAACTGGCGATGATGGGCGGCGACCGCCTGTTCCTGCGCTTCGCTCAGTTGCAGCACCTGCTCGCGGCGTAGCTCGTCCAGCTCCTCACGGAAGGCGGTGATGCGAGCGGCGCGCTGCTGCGCCTGCTCACGTTCGGGATCGGACATGGACACTACCTGGCAGATGACTGCGCACAGCCTAGCAGGCTGCTCGACCCAGGCGAACCCGCATTAGGCCAGCAGGCGTTCCAGCACTGCGCGCAGGGCCGGCGGAATCGACACCGGCCGATTGCTTTGTCTATCCACGAACACGTGGACGAAACGCCCGGCGGCGCAGGCCTGCTCCTCGCCGGCCCTGAAGATCGCCAGCTCGTACTGCACCGAGCTGTTGCCCAGCTTGCCGACGCGCAGGCCCACCTCGATGGCATCGGGGAAGGCGATGGAGGCGAAGTAGTCGCAAGCCGAGCTGACCACGAAGCCGACCACCTCGCCGGCATGGATATCCAGGCCGCCCGCGGCGATCAGGTAGGCATTCACCGCGCTGTCGAAGTAGCTGTAGTAGGTCACGTTGTTGACGTGGCCGTAGATATCGTTGTCGTGCCAACGTGTGGTGATCGGCTGGAAGTGGCGGTAGTCGCCACGCAGATGTTGGGGTTGGCTCATCAAGGGTCCTTGGGGTGGCTTCGGTGCGCGCGGCGCACCCTACGGCGAAATAACGCCGAGCGTAGGGTGCGCCGTGCGCACCAATGGCAATCTGGTTTCAATAAGCAGCCTGGTAAATGGCCAGCGCCTGCTGCTCGTTCATCTCGCGCGGATTGTTCACCAGCAGGCGCTGCTGCAGCATGGCGTCCGCCGCCAGCGTGGGCAACATGACCTCGCTCACTCCGGCATCGCGCAACCGGGTCGGCAGGCCGCTGCGCTGACTGAAGCCGGCCAGAGCCTCGATCAATTGCTCGGTCTGCGCCGCCGCACTGCCGGCCCGCAACTGTTCGCCCAATACCAATGGCGCCAGCTCGGCATACAGCGGCGCAGCCGCTGGTGCGTTGAACGCCAGCACCTGCGGCAGCACCAGGGCATTGGACAGCCCGTGGGGAATGTGGAAATGCCCGCCCAGCGGGTAGGCCAGCGCATGCACCGCCGCCACCGGGGCGTTGGCGAAAGCCTGCCCGGCCAGGCAGGCGCCGAGCAGCATGGCCTGGCGCGCCTCGCGGTTGCTGCCGTTGCGCACCACCTCATCGAGATTGGCCGCCAGCAGACGCAGGGCTTCGCGCGCCAGCAGATCGGAAAGCGGGTTCTTCTTCAGCGCGCTGGTGTAGGCCTCGATGGCATGCACCATGGCGTCGATGCCGGTGGCGGCGGTGACCGCAGGCGGCAGGCCGAGGGTCAGGTCGGCGTCGAGCAGGGCCAGATCCGGCAGCAGCAGCGGCGAAACCACGCCCATCTTGGTGGTCTCGCCGGTGGTGACGATGGCGATAGGCGTCACCTCGGAGCCGGTGCCGGCGGTGGTCGGCACCTGGATCAGCGGCAGGCGCCGGCCGCGGGCATTGCCCACGCCGTAAATCTCGCTCAGCGCCTGGCCACAGTCGGGATGCGCCAGCAAGGCCACCAGCTTGGCCACGTCCATCGAGCTGCCGCCGCCGAAGCCGACCACCAGCTCCGCCTGCAGCTCGCGGGCCTGGGCCACGGCGGCCAGCACCACGGCCTCGGGCGGATCGGCCAGCACCTGGTCGAACACCTGCACGCCCATGCCGGCGCGGGCGAAGCCCGGCAGCAGGGGTTCCAGCAGGCCCAGGCGGGTGATGCCGGGATCGGTGACGATCAGCACGCGCTGTGCGCCGCGCTCGCGGCACAGTTCGGCCAGACGCAGGCTGGCGCCGGATTCGCAGAGGATCTGCGCGGTGGTGGCGAAGCTGAAGGGATGCATGGGGTGCTCCTCTTGTTGTAGCCCGGATGCAATCCGGGGTTGATCGTGCAATCGGTGGCAGATGGTGCGCACAGCGCACCCTACGTACGAGGCGCACCCTGAAGACGCAGGGTGCGCCGCGCGCACCCATAACCCGCGCTAGAACGCGAAACTGTCCTCATCCATGGCCATCAGGCACTGCGCGCCGCCCAGCAGGGCTTCGCGGTGCGCACTGGCGCGCGGCAGCACGCGGCGCAGGTAGAACTCGGCACTGTGCAGCTTGGCCTGGTAGAACGCCGCCTCGCCGCTCTCTGCCTCGAGCGCATCCTGCGCCCGCGCCGCGGCCTGCAGCCAGAAACCGGCGAGCAGCACATAGGCCGAGTACTGGAGGAAATCCACCGAAGTGGCGCCAATCTCCTGCGGGTCGCGCTGGCAGGCGGCGAGCACTTCCGTGCTCAGCTCACGCCATTCGCCAAGACGCACCTGCACGACGGTCGCCATTTCCTTCAGCGCCGGGCGCGTGGCCTGGGCATCGCACAGCGCGCTAAATTCGGCCTGCAGTGCGGACAACTCCGCACCACCGTCGCCCAGCAGCTTGCGCCGGATATAGTCCAGCGCCTGGATGCCGTTGGTGCCTTCGTACAGCTGGGTGATGCGGCTGTCGCGCATCAGTTGCTCCATGCCCCACTCGCGGATGAAGCCATGCCCGCCATAGACCTGCACGCCATGGCTGGCCACTTCCTGGCCCATGTCGGTGAAGAACGCCTTGACGATGGGAATCAGCAGCGCCGCGCGCTTGCCGGCCGCCTTGCGTGCCTCGGCCGACTCGGCGCCGTGCTCCAGGTCGAGCTGGCGCGCGGTGTAGGCGGCGAGCATGCGGCTGCCCTCGACCAGGGTCTTCTGCGTCAGCAGCATGCGCCGCACATCGGGGTGAACGATGATCGGATCGGCCGCCTTGTCCGGCGCCTGCACACCCGCCAGGCCACGCGACTGCAGGCGCTCACGGGCATAACGCAGCGCGCCCTGAAAGGCCGCCTCGCCTATCCCCAAGCCCTGCAAGCCAACCTGAAAGCGCGCGTCATTCATCATGGTAAACATGCAGGCCAGGCCCTGGTTGGCTTCGCCCACCAACCAACCGGTGGCGCCGTCGAAGTTCATCACGCAGGTGGAGGCACCCTTGATGCCCATCTTGTGCTCGATAGCGCCACACGACAGCGTGTTGCGTTCACCCGGTGTGCCGTCGGCGGCAGCGATAAATTTCGGCACCAGCAGCAGCGAAATGCCCTTCACGCCAGCAGGCGCATCCGGCAGGCGCGCCAGCACCAGATGGATGATGTTTTCGGAGATGTCCTGTTCGCCGCCGCTGATAAAGATCTTGCTGCCACTGACCTTGTAGCTGCCATCGGCCTGCGGCTCGGCGCGGGTGCGCAGCAGGGCCAGGTCGGTGCCGGCCTGCGGTTCGGTGAGGCACATGGTGCCGGTCCACTGGCCGCTGACCAGCTTGCCCAGGTACTGCTGCTTGAGCGTTTCGCTGCCGTGCTTGTGCAGTGCCAGCACGGCGCCCTCGGTCAGCCCGGAGTAGACGCGGAAGGACAGCGACGCGCCCATCAGCATTTCGTGGAAGGCGAAGGCCACCAGCTGCGGGAAGCCCTGGCCGCCGTACTCCACCGGCCCGGTCATGCTCGCCCAGCCGTTGTCCACGTACTGCCGGTAGGCCTCGGCAAAGCCCCTGGGCGTGCTGACCTGGCCATTCTCCAGACGGCAGCCCTCTTCGTCGCTGTTGCGATTGAGCGGCGCGACCTCGCCCGCGGCGAAAGCCGCCGCCTCTTCCATCACGCCGTCGATCAGCTCGCGATCCAGGCCGTTGCCCAGGCGCTCGCAGTGGCCGGCGGCGTCGAACAGTTCGTGCAGCACGAAGCGCATATCGCGCAATGGCGCCTGATAGCTCATACCCGGCCCTCCTGTACGTCGGCAAATTGCTTGTTCTCCGCGGCCAGGCGCTCGATCAGCGCCGCCGGCTGCCAGTGCGCGCCGAAACGCTCGGTCAGTTGCAGCAGGCGCCGATGAATCGCCGCGACACCCTCGCCGTCGGCCCAGCTCATCGGCCCGCCACGCTCGGCGGGAAAGCCGTAGCCGTTCAGATACACCAGATCGATGTCGCGGCTGTTGGCGGCGATGTTCTCCTCGAGAATCTTCGCCCCCTCGTTGACCAGCGCCAGCAGGCAGCGCTCGAGAATCTCCTCGGTGCCGATATCGCGGCGGGTGAAGCCCAGGCGTTCGGACTCGGCCTGCACCAGCGCGTCCACCTCGGGATCGTGCTCGGCCTGGCGGCTGCCGGGTGCGTAGCGGTAATAACCCTGGCCGCTCTTCTGGCCGAAGCGACCCAGCTCGCACAGGCGGTTGTCCACCTGCACCGCCGCATCGTCCTGGCCCTGGCCGGCCAGCTCGCGGGCGCGCCATTCCAGGTCGATGCCGACCACGTCATACATGCGAAACGGCCCCATGGCGAAGCCGAAGCCCTGCAGCGCCGCATCCACCTGATGCGGCCAGGCGCCCTCGAGCAGCAGCATGCGCGCCTCGCGCACGTAGGTATGCAGCATGCGGTTGCCGATAAAGCCGTGGCAGTTGCCGGCCACCACCGCCACCTTGCCCATGCGCTCGCCCAGCTCCTGCGCGGCCTGCAGCACGGCCGGCACGGTCTTGCCGCCACGCACGATCTCCAGCAGCTTCATGATGTGCGCCGGGCTGAAGAAGTGCAGGCCCAGCACGGCTTCCGGCCGCGCGGTGACAGCGGCGATGGCGTCGATATCCAGCGCCGAGGTATTGCTGGCGAGGATGGCGCCGGGCTTCATCACCGCGTCCAGCTCGCGGAAAATGCGTTGCTTGAGCTCGAGATTCTCGTACACCGCCTCGATCACCAGATCGGCGTCGGCCAGCGCCGCGTAGCCGTCCACCGCCTCGACCCGCGCCCGCCGCGCTGCGGCCTCGGCCGCATCGATACGGCCCTTGGCGACGTTGTGCGCCCAGGTGTCCTCGGCCATCACCAGGCCCTGCTCGACCATCTGCGGGTTGTTGTCCAGCCACAGCACACGCAGGCCGGCATTGGCCAGGCTGATGACGATGCCGCGGCCCATGGTGCCGGCGCCGATCACGGCGGCACAGCGAAGCGGCGAGACGACTTGAGTCATTGTTGTTCCTCTCGAGCACCAATAGAAAAGCTTGGGTCACGATAAGCAAGCCGCTACTATTTTTGAAATTTAGTCTTGTGATACGACGTATTCAGTAGATGAATTTCACCAACTTCGACCTCAACCTGCTGCGCGTGCTCGATGCCCTGCTGCGCGAACAGAACGTCTCGCGCGCCGCCGAGCACCTGGCGCTGAGCCAGCCGGCGGTCAGCAATGCCCTGGGCCGTCTGCGCGAACTGCTCGGTGACCCACTGCTGGTGCGCGTGGGCCGGCGCATGCAACCCACCCCGCGGGCCCTGGCGCTGGAGGCGCCGATCCGCAGCGCGTTGCGTCAACTGGAGCAGAGCCTGAGCGCCGGCGAAGCCTTCGAGCCGGGCGAAAGCCGCCAGCGCTTTCGCATCGCCGTCACCGATTACGTCGAGCTGGTGTGCATGCCGCGCCTGCTCGACCGCCTCAGCCACAAGGCACCGGGCATCGGCATCGATATCCGCCACCTCAGCCCCAGCCTGCCGATGGAGGCGCTGGACAAGGGCGAGCTGGACCTGGTGCTGGGCCGTTTCGACGAGATGCCGGCGCGTTTCGCCCGCCGTCGCTGGATGAGCGAGACGCTCAAGCTGGCGGTACGCCGTGAGCATCCGCTGCTGCACCAGCGCAGCCTGGATCTGGAGACCTTCCTGCGCCTGCGCCACCTATGGGTGCACGGCGGGCAGACCCGCGGCATGGTCGATCAGTGGCTGGGCGAACAGGGCCTGTCGCGGCAGATCCTCTACACCACGCCGAACTACCTGCAGGCGGCGCACATAGTCGCCGGCAGCGAGCTGGCGGCAGTGCTGCCCACCGCCCTGGCCCGGCATTTCGCTACCCTGCTGCCGCTTGAGCTGTTCGACCTGCCATTCGCCTTGGGCCCCTTCCACCTCGAGATCGTCAGCCTGGCGCAACGTCAGCGCGACGCCGCGCTGCAGTGGCTGATCGAGGAAATCGTCGCAGTGGGGTAGGGCGGGGCCCTGCAATGGCGGTTTCACCCGCCCGACCTTTGCGCCTGGTGATCGGCGCGCCCGCCCAGGTACCAGCCGAGCACGCCCCACAGCGCGGCGCACAGCGCACCGACCATGGCCACCAGCCAGGCACCGTGGCCGAGCATGTCCAGCCCCGCCTTGGCCCAGCCGCTGAGGGCATCGCCGCCGCGGTAGACCACGGTGTCGATGAAGTTCTTCGCCTTGTACTTGCTCTCGGCATCCAGCGGCGCGAACAGCATCTCCCGCCCCGGCCGGACGAAGGCGTACTCGCCGATGCGCCGCACGATCATCAGCCCCGCCAGCATGGCGAAGGTCGGCGCCAGCGCCAGGCCGATAAAGCCCAGGCACACCAGCGCCGGCACGGCGGACAGCAGCACGCGCACGCCGAGCTTCTGCGCCACGCGGCCGGTGATGAACAGCTGCGAGGCCAGGGCGCCGGCCTGCACGATGAAATCGATCACGCCGAACACCCGTACCTGCGCGGCGCGATCCGGGAACAGTTCGGCCACCAGGCGCGCCTGCTCGAAGTAGAGGAAGGTGCTGACCGAGGTCAGCAGCAGGATGAATGCGCCGATGCCCAGCAGATAACGCGAGCCGAGCATGCGCGTCAGCCCGCTGAAGGGATTGCCCGGCACCGGCCTGCGCGGGCTCTCGCTGGGCGCCGCTCCCGGCCGCCCGGCGCCCTGGCGTTCACGCCAGGCCATCAGGTAGCGCTTGAGTGCCATGGCCGCAGCGAGCAGCACGGCGGCCATCAGCATCAGCCCGGATTCGCCGATGGTGCCGATCAACAGAGCGCTCAGCAGCGGCCCGCACAACCCGCCGACGCTGGCGCCCGCGGCGATGAAGGCGAACAGCCGGCGGGCCTGCGCACCGTCGAACACATCGGCCATCAGGCTCCAGGCCACCGAGACGACGAACAGGTTGTAGACCGAAATCCACACGTAGAACACGCGCGCCAGCCAGACGCTGTCGTGATCGAGGCGAAACAGCAGGACGAAGACCAGCAGATTGAGGCAGAAGAAGCCGTACACCCAGTCGATGAAATGGATGCGCGGCACCTTCGAGTTGAGCCAGGCCAGCAGCGGCACGGCCAGCAGCATGGCGACGAAGGTGGCGGTGAACAGCCATTGCAGGTTGTTCACCCCGCCGGTGATGCCCATCGCCTCGCGGATCGGTCGCAGCATGAAATAGCCGGAGAACAGGCAGAAGAACAGGGCGAAGCCGGCCAGCACCGCCGCCAGCTCCTGCTCCTCGGCATTGATCGCCCGCGCCAGGCGCCGGGTGAGCGCCTGCATCTCAGGCGAACAGCTCGATGATGCGCTGGCGCTGCGCCGCGTCGGGCAGGCGGCCCTGTCCGGCGAGAATGTTGTCGGCCATGTAACGCGGGTTGGAGGTGGCCGGAATCACCGCCGTCACGGCGGGGTTGGCGAGGATGAACTTGAGCATCAGCTGCGCCCAGGAATTAGCATCCAGCTCCACCGTGGCCCAATCCGGCAGCTCCTTGCCGCGCACCCGGTCGAACAGCGCCGAGCGCTGGAACGGTCGGTTGATCAGCACCGCGATGCCCTTGTCGGCGCAGTAGGGCAGCAGCTCGCGCTCGGCATTGCGCTCGCCGATGGAATAGTTGAACTGGACGAAATCCACCGGCTCCTGGCGCAACACCTCGAGCAGGCGCTCGTGGGCGGAATCCAGGTAATGCGTCACGCCGATGTAGCGCACCCTGCCCTGCTCCTTGAGCTCGCGCAGCAGGCCGAGCTGAGTGCGGGTGTCCTGCAGGTTGTGCACCTGCATCAGGTCAATGGTGTCGGTCTTGAGCGCAGCGAAGCTGGCCTGTACCTGACGCTCGCCCGCCGCGCGCCCGGAAGACGACACCTTGCTGGCCAGGAACAGCTTGCGACGCAGATCGTTTTCGGCGGCAAGGGCACCGCACACCGCCTCGGCACGGCCGTAGCTGGGCGCGGTATCGACCAGGCTGGCGCCACCGTTGACCAGCTCGCGCAGCACGTCGCGCAGGGGCTCCAACGCCTCGTCCGTCATGGCCACGTCGTGCGTGCGCGAGGTCCCCAGCCCGATGACCGGCAGGGGCTCGCCACTGCTGGGAATGGTGCGCGTCATCAGCGTGCTGGAGGCCAGGGCGGATGATGGCAACCAGGGGGCCAGGGCGGCTAACGCCGCCAGGCTGGCGCTGCCGTGAAGGAATCGACGACGGCTGGGCATGGCGTGGCTCCTCTTGTCTGCAACCGGTTCGTTATAGGCACAGACCGCACCCGGACCAAGGCGTTACATCGACTTCGATCAGTGATTCGCCCAGGCAGGCGCAGCGTGGAAAACGGCCACAGCCCCGAAAGGACGGGAGCGAGAGGAAAGATGACGATGGCTACCGAGGCAACATGCGGTAACCAAAAACACCGCTGCGCCAGGGCGGGATGGGCGGCGCAGCGGTCGGGAAAGCGAGATCAGGCGGCGCGCGATGGCGACTCGCTGATCAGCATGCCGTGGGACACCAGATAGCAACGGCTGCCGTTGCGCAGCGTCATGGGGCTGCGGCTGGCGATGACCCAACCTTTGCTCAGCAACTGCTCGATATGTGCACGCAGTGCGGGTAGATGGCGCTGTTCCTTCATGGCCGACTCCTCATGT
The DNA here is from genome assembly GCF_029834875.1 of Pseudomonas sp. GD04158. NCBI lineage: Bacteria > Pseudomonadati > Pseudomonadota > Gammaproteobacteria > Pseudomonadales > Pseudomonadaceae > Pseudomonas > Pseudomonas sp. GD04158. The sequence goes on from NZ_JAODYT010000042.1 coordinate 10,613, forward strand.
GATGGGTGACGCGGCACCCGCTGGCTCATCCGTGACACAGATCGCAAAATGGTAGTGGCGCAATGCCAGGAAAGAAAGCGGCGCGATTGTGCATTTTTTTGTAGGACATTCGCTATAGGCGGGGCGAATCAGAGCTGAGCGACCGCCGCCTGCTGCGCGGCGTGCGGCGCGGAAAACATCAGATAACCGTCGTCCACCCGGCCATAACGCAGCAGCGCCAGGTCGAGCAGGTAGTTCTGATGCAGCTTCCAGGGCGCGCGGTCGCCCTGCGCCGGCAACAGGTGCGCGGCGCGCTCGATGTAGCCCGACTGCAGATCAAGAAAGGGCTCGGGGCGCACCGTGCCTTCGCCGGCCCGCGGCGTCACCTGGCGCCTGCCGATGGCGTCCATGTGCCTGATCAGGCGGCAGAAGTACTCGCTGGAAAGATCGGCCTTGAGCGTCCAGCTGGCATTGGTGTAGCCCATCACCACTGCCAGGTTGGGCAGATCGCGCAGCATGATGCCGCGGTAGCCCATGCTTTTGGGCGCCTCGAAGGGCACGCCGTCGACCTGCACCTCGATGCCGCCGAACAGCTGCAACTGCAGGCCGGTGGCGCTGACGATCACGTCGGCAGCCAGCTCTTCGCCGTTCTTCAGGCGAATCCCCTGCGCGGTGAAACGCTCGATCTCGGCGGTGACCACCTGCGCCTTGCCCTGGCGCAGCACGCGGAACAGGTCGCCATCGGGCACCGCACAGACGCGCTGGTCCCAGGGCTTGTAGGACGGGCTGAAATGGCGCAGATCGACCCGCTCGCCCAGCTGGCGTCGCACCAGCCCCAGCAGGACGCGTCGCACCAGGTTGGGAAAACGCTTGGCCAGCTTGTAGAAGACCAGCTGCAGGGTCACGTTGCGCCCACGTGCCAGGCGATACACCCACTTCTCCGGCAACACGCGCCGCAGCGCATTGGACAGCGCATCGCGCTGCGGCAGGTTGATCACGTAGCTGGGCGAACGCTGCAGCATGGTGACCTGCGCCGCGCGTTCGGCCAGCGCCGGCACCAGGGTCACCGCCGTGGCGCCGCTGCCGATCACCAGGATGCGCTTGCCGCTGTAGTCGAAACCCTCGGGCCACAGCTGCGGATGGATGAAGGTGCCCCGGTAGTCCTCTAGCCCGGCGAACTCGGGGGTGTAGCCGGCCTCGTAGCGGTAGTAGCCGGTGCACATCATCAGGAACTGGCAGCTCATGCGCAGCGGCTCGCTGTCCTCGCCGCGCTGCACCAGCAACTGCCAGGTGGCGCTGGCGCTGCACCAGTCCGCCTTGAGTACCCTGTGCCGATAACGAATCAGGCCATCGATGCCATACTCGCGGGCGGTTTCCTCGATGTAGCGACGGATCGACGGGCCGTCGGCGATGGCCTGCGGATCGGTCCATGGCTTGAAGTTGTAGCCAAGTGTGTACATGTCCGAGTCGGAGCGGATGCCCGGATAGCGAAACAGATCCCAGGTGCCACCCATGGCCTCGCGCCCTTCGAGAAGGGCGAAACGCTTGCCCGGGCAAAGGCGCTTGAGATGGCAGGCGGCGCCTACTCCGGAGAGGCCGGCGCCGATGATCAGGACATCCAGATGTTCGACGGACATGGCGCACGCTCGCTAGGCTCGGGACGATGAGCATCACCTTAGCCCATGCACCCGTCATCCGGTCTTTAGTGCGGTTCGCCGCTCGAACGCAGCGACGGCTCAGGTAGCCGGCGGCGGCGCGACTGGCCTGGCGCCCCCCGGCAGCGCTAAGCTGTCGCCATGACCACGCCATACCTGACCCCGCTCCAGACCAGCAGCACGGACGCCGCCAGCGGCCTGCGCATCGGTGGCGACTGGACGCTGGCCCATTACAGCCGACTCGAACCCCAGGTGCTGGCCCTGCGCGAACGCCTGCACGGCCAGGAAAGCGTCGACCTCGACGACCTGGCCGCGCTGGATACCGCCGGCGCCGCGCTGCTGGTGGAGCTGCTGGGCAGCGAGCGCCTGCGCCAGCTGGCGCAACAGGACAGTCTGAGCACCGAGCGCCGCGCCCTGCTGCTGGCGGTGGCCGATGCCATGGCCGGCAGTCAGCAGGTGCAGCAACACGCCACGCCTTCGGCGCTGCGCGAGGTGCTCGGGCATATCGGCGAAGCGGTGGAAACCACCTGGTGTCACGGCCGGGAACTGCTCGGTTTCATGGGCCTGACCCTGAGCGGCATGCTCACCATCCTGCTGCGCCCGGCGCGCTGGCGCCTGACTTCGCTGGCCGCGCACCTGGAGCAGTGCGGGCTCAATGCCGTGCCCATCGTCGCGTTGCTGACCTTCCTGGTCGGCGCCGTGGTGGCCTTTCTCGGCGCCACCATCCTCGCCGACTTCGGCGCCAGCATCTACACGGTGAACCTGGTGGCGTTTTCCTTCCTGCGCGAATTCGGCGTGCTGCTCACCGCCATCCTCATGGCCGGCCGCACCGCCAGCGCCTTCACCGCGCAGATCGGCTCGATGAAGGCCAACGAGGAAATCGACGCCATCCGCACCCTGGGCCTGAGCCCGATCGAACTGCTGGTGCTGCCGCGGGTGTTCGCCATGCTCATCGCCCTGCCGATCCTCACCTTTATCGCCATGCTCAGCGGCATAGTCGGCGGCGCAGTGGTGTGCGCCGTGTCCCTGGACATTCCGCTGACGATGTATCTGTCGATCCTGCAGGACAGCGACCTGCTGCGGCACTTTCTGGTCGGCCTGCTCAAGGCGCCGATCTTCGCCTTCCTGATCGCCCTGATCGGCTGCCTGGAGGGCTTCAAGGTCAGCGGCAGCGCGCAGTCGGTGGGCGAGCACACCACCTCGGCGGTGGTGCAGTCGATCTTCGTGGTGATCCTGCTCGACGCCCTGGCGGCGCTGTTTCTGATGGAGATGGGCTGGTGAGCCGCGACACCATCATCGAAGTGCGCGGCCTGTGCAACCGTTTCGGCAGCCAGGTGGTGCACGAGCACCTGGATTTCGACCTCTATCGCGGCGAGATACTCGGTGTGGTCGGCGGCTCGGGCACCGGCAAGTCGGTGCTGCTGCGCAGCATCGTCGGCCTGCGCCAGCCCAATGCCGGCACCGTGCGGGTGTTCGGCGAAGAGCTGCTGAGCCTGTCGGCCGAGCGCCGCTCGCAGCTGGAGCGGCGCTTCGGCGTGCTGTACCAGCGTGGCGCGCTGTTCTCCTCGCTGACCGTCAGCGAAAACATCGCCCTGCCGCTGATCGAGCACGCCGGCCTGTCGCGCGCCGCGGCCGAGCGCCTGGCACGGGTCAAGATCGCCCTGGCCGGGCTGCCGAGCAACGCCGCCGACAAATACCCCAGCTCGCTGTCCGGCGGCATGGTCAAGCGCGCCGCCCTGGCGCGCGCCCTGGCGCTGGACCCGGATATCCTGTTTCTCGACGAGCCCACCGCCGGCCTCGACCCCATCGGCGCGGCGGCCTTCGACCAGTTGATCCGCACCCTCAGCGACAGCCTGGGTCTGAGTGTATTTCTGGTCACGCACGATCTGGACACGCTCTACAGCATCTGCGACCGGGTCGCGGTGCTGGCGCAGAAGAAGGTGCTGGTGGCCGATCGCCTGGAGGCGGTGGCCGCCACCGACGACGCCTGGATTCAGGACTATTTTCACGGCCCGCGTGGACGCGCGGCCGCACAGGCCGCCACCGCGGCAGGGAGTCAATGAATGGAACCCAGAGCCCATCACGTGCTGATCGGCCTGTTCACCGTGCTCACGGTGGGCGCCGCGCTGCTGTTCGCCCTGTGGCTGAACAAGGCCGGTGCCGATCGCGCCTTCACCGATTACGAAGTGATCTTCAACGAAGCGGTCAGCGGCCTGTCGCAGGGCAGCGCGGTGCAGTACAGCGGGATCAAGGTCGGCGACGTGATCAGCCTCGGCCTCGACCCGGAAGATCCGCGCACGGTGCGCGCGCGCATCCGCATCGCCGGCCATACGCCGATCAAGCAGGACACCCGGGCGCGCCTGTCGATCACCGGCATTACCGGCCTGGCCGTGATCCAGCTGTACAGCGGCAGCCCGGAAAGCCCGCCACTGGAAGGCAAGGATGGTCAGCCAGGGATCATCATCGCCGACCGCTCGCCGCTTTCCCGGCTGATGGCCAATGGCGAGGACCTGGTGAGCAACATCACCCGCCTGCTCAACCGCGCCAACCGCATGCTCTCACGCGAGAATGCCGAGCGCGTCTCGCGCACCCTGGAGAACCTGGAGCAGGCCACGGCCGGTATCGCCAGCCAGCGCGACGAACTCAGCGCCGCTCTGCAGCAGGCCGGCGCCGCCACCCGCGAAGCGGCCGAACTGATGCGCACCGCCAACCGCCTGCTCAACGGCCAGGGTAGCCAGGCCCTGGACAACGCCGAACGCCTGATGGCCTCGCTGGAGCGCAGCAGCCGCAGCATCGAGCAACTGCTGGAAAGCAACCGCAGCGCCCTGGACAGCGGCATGCAGGGCCTCGGCGAACTGGGCCCGGCGATTGGCGAGCTGCGCGACACCCTCAGCGCCCTGCGCGGCTTCTCCCGTCGCCTGGAACAGGACCCCACCGGCTACCTGCTGCGCAGCGACAGCATCAAGGAGTTCCAACCATGAAGCGTCTCACCCTGTTGCTGGCCGCCACCCTGCTCGGCGCCTGCTCGATCCTGCCGCAGAGCGAGCCGCTGGACATCTACCTGCTGCCGGCGGCGCAACTGCCGGCGCAGAGCCAACAGGTCGACTGGGCGCTGCGGATCAACAGCCCCAGCAGCAGTCAGCTGCTCGACGGCACGCGCATCGTCGTGCTGCCCGAGCCCGACCGGGTCAACACCTACCAGGGCGTGCGCTGGAGCGAGCGCACGCCGCAGCTGCTGCGCAACCGCCTGCTCGATGCCTTCCAGGACGACGGCCGGATTCAGGCCCTGAGCAACGAGGAGCAGCGCCTGCAGGCCGATCTGGAACTGGTCAGCGACCTGCGCAGCTTCCATAGCGAATATCGCAACGGCATCCCGTACGCGCTGATCCGTCTCGAGGTCAACCTGGTGGATGCGCGCGATCAACGCATCCTCGCCAGCCGCCGCTTCAGCATCAGCCAGCCGGCGAGCGATACCTCGGTGCCGGCGGTGATCGCCGCCTTCGGCCAGGCGGGGGATCAACTGTCCCGCGAGCTGGTGGACTGGACGCTGAACCAGGGGCAGCGCGCTACCCCGTAGGGTGCGCCGTGCGCACCAATGCCTGCGCGTAATCCGGTGCACACGCCCAGGCGTCCCTACGCGAACGACGCCGTCAACCAACCGCGCACTTCGGCATAGGGGTACTCCTCCAATGCAGCGAAGCCGGCCAGCTGGCGCCCCTTGAGCTTGGTCAGCAGCGGCGTGGTCACGCCGCAGAGAAAGCGCGTCAGGCACTCTTGGCTCGGTGTGCAACCGGCATGCTGCAGGTGCTTCTCGACGAAGGCGGCGCACAACGCCTGGGCATTTCGTCCGCTCAAGGGCGGTAATTCCGGTGGTTGCGGCAGGGTCGCGACGCGCCCCTGACACACCGAACAATGCCCGCAGCGTTCGGGCGCCCGTTCGTCGCCGAAGTACAGCGCCAGACGGCGGCTCAGGCATTCGCGGCTCTCGAACAGGGCGAGCATGGCCTGGATACGGGCGATCTCGCTGGCTTCATGGGCGCGGAAGTGCGCATGCAGATCATTGGCCAGGGCTTCGACCTCGAAGCCGCCATCGAGCACGGCGTAAACCTCGGTCATCTGCTTGCTTTCCAGCTCCAGCCAGCCCCTTTCCTGGAAGTAATCCAGCGCCTTGACCACCCGCGCGCGCTCGGCGCCGTACTGTTGATACAACGCGTCGAAGTCCAGCGTCGACCAAGTACGCGCGCGCTTCGAGCAGGCGAGGATCGCCTCGACGAACTGGCGCCGCTCGCCCTCGAACTGTGCCAGCAAGGCTTCGTCCTCCAGCAGCAGCTTGAAGCGGTACTCGGCGAAGTAGGCGTAGCGCGGCGCGATGATGCCGCGCAGCTCCAGCTGTACCAGCAGGGTCTTGAGCGGCAGCGCGCGGATATTGCTGTGCTCCGAGAGCTGGCCGAGCATCAGCTCCCACTGCCCGCCCGTGCCGACCGCGCGCAGGTCGTCGAGCACGGCACGAATGCCGGCGAGCTCCGGGGTATCGCCGTAGACGAAGTTCTCCAGCACGCTGAGACCGTCGCGACTGGCCAGCACCAGGCAGTCCGAGGCCTGGCCATCGCGCCCGGCGCGGCCGATTTCCTGGCTGTAGTTTTCCACCGACTTAGGCAGGTCGAAGTGCACCACGTTGCGGATATCGCGCTTGTCGATGCCCATGCCGAAGGCGATGGTGGCGACGATGCATTGCAGCTCGCCGGCCATGAAGCGGCGCTGGATCGACTCGCGCACCTCGTGCGCCATGCCGGCGTGATAGGCGCTGACCGCCAGACCGTCACGCGCCAGGCGCTCGGCGACCTGCTCGGCAGTTTTCTGCTGGGTGACGTAGACGATGCTCGCCTGACCGCGCCGCGGCGCCAGCCATTGCTGCAGGCGCTGCGCCTTGGCACCGCCAGGCACCGGTTCGACCAGCAGGTTGAGGTTGGGCCGGTAGAAACCGGTGGTGACCACGTCCGCCTCGGCGATGGCGAATTTCTCGCGCATGTCGGCGATCACTTTCGGCGTGGCCGTGGCAGTGAGCAGCAGCACCTGGGCGATGCCGAACTGGCGCTGATAGTCCGGCAGCTTGAGGTAATCCGGGCGGAAGTTGTGGCCCCACTCGGAGATGCAGTGCGCCTCGTCGACCACCAGCAGGGAGATCGGCACCTGGGCGATGAAATTTCGGAAACGCTCGTTCTTCAGGCGCTCCACCGAGATCATCAGAATCTTCAGCTCGCCGCTGCGCGCGCGATTCATCACCTCCATGCTCTGCTCGCGGCTCTGCGCCGAATCGATGCTCGCCGCCGCGATGCCATGGGCATGCAGGAAGGCCAGCTGATCCTGCATCAGCGCCAGCAGCGGCGAGATCACCAGGGTCAGATGCGGCAGGTGCAGCGCCGGCAGCTGGTAGCACAGGGACTTGCCCGAACCGGTGGGGAAGATCGCCGCCGCCGAGCGACCGGCGAGCACGGCGCTGATCACCGCCTCCTGGCCGGGACGCAGCTGATCGAAACCGAAGACGCGTTTGAGGGTGGACATGCGCTGTCACTCCATTGACCGCCGAATGGCCCCTGACCATAACGCGGTTGGGTAGGGTGCGCCACGCGCACCGCAAATAAACAAGGTGCGCACGGCGCACCCTACCCGAAAACGACAAAGCCGCCCGAAGGCGGCTTTGTCAGAGACCACAGGCCAGCTTAGAGCTGCGGGCCGGCGTTCTTGATCGCCTCGCTGACATCGAACTTGGCGAAGTTGTCGATGAACAGCTTGGCCAGGCCCTTGGCGGCTTCGTCGTAGGCGTTCTTGTCTGCCCAGGTGTTGCGCGGGTTGAGCAGGTTGGTCTCGACGCCCGGAACCGACTTCGGCACATCCAGGTTGATGATCGGCAGGTGCTCGGTCTCGGCACCGATCAGCGCACCGCTCTGGATGGCAGCGATCACACCGCGGGTGGTGGGGATGTTGAAACGCTTGCCGACGCCGTAGCCGCCGCCGGTCCAGCCGGTGTTGACCAGGTAGACCTTGGAACCGAAGGCATTGATGCGCTTGATCAGCAGCTCGGCGTAGACGCCGGCCGGACGCGGGAAGAACGGCGCGCCGAAGCAGGTGGAGAAGGTCGACTTGATGCCGCCGCCCGAACCCATTTCGGTGGAACCGACCAGCGCGGTGTAGCCGGACAGGAAGTGGTAGGCCGCCTGCTCGTTGTTGAGGATCGACACCGGCGGCAGTACGCCGGTCAAGTCGCAGGTCAGGAAGATCACGGCATTCGGTTCGCCGCCCAGGTTCTTCTCGCTGCGCTTTTCGACGTACTCCAGCGGGTAGGCAGCGCGGCTGTTCTGAGTCAGGCTGTCGTCGCTGTAGTCGGGGGTGCGCTGCTCGTCGAGCACCACGTTCTCCAGCACGGTACCGAACTGGATGGCTTTCCAGATTACCGGCTCGTTCTTCTCGGACAGGTCGATGCACTTGGCGTAGCAGCCGCCTTCGATGTTGAACACCACGCCCTCGCCCCAGCCGTGCTCGTCGTCACCGATCAGGTAACGCGATTCGTCGGCGGACAGGGTGGTCTTGCCGGTGCCGGACAGACCGAAGAACAGGGTCACGTCGCCTTCTTCGCCGATGTTGGCGGCGCAGTGCATCGGCAGCACGTCCTTTTCCGGCAGCAGGAAGTTCTGCACGGAGAACATGGCCTTCTTCATCTCGCCGGCGTAACGCATACCGGCGATCAGGACTTTCTTGGCGGCGAAGTTGATGATCACGCAGCCGTCGGAGTTGGTGCCGTCACGCTCCGGCACGCACTCGAAGTTGGCGACGTTGAGGATCTCCCACTCGGCCTTGCCGGCCGGGTTGTAGGCGCTCGGGTTGATGAACAGCTGACGGCCGAACAGGTTCTGCCAGGCGGTGGCGGTGGTCATCTTCACCGGCAGGTAGTGCGCCTCGGCGGAGCCTACGTGAACGTGGGAGACGAAATGCTCCTGGGCGTTGTTGAACGACGCGACGCGATCCCACAGGGCATCGAACTTGTCGGCCGGGAATGGACGGTTGATGGCACCCCAGGCGATCTGCGCCTCGGTGCTCGGCTCCTGAACGATGAAGCGATCAGCCGGCGAGCGGCCAGTGCGATGACCAGTGCGTACGACCAGCGCGCCGTTGGCGGCCAGTTCCCCTTCACCACGGCGGATGGCTTCTTCGACCAGTTGCGCGGCGCTGATGTCGGTGTACACGGCGTTGTTGGCTTGCGTCATGAGGGTCCCCGTCGGCCGCTGGCCGAGTCTTCCGAACGTTGTGTAGTGCAGGGGCAACTGCACTACACGGTAAAAAAGTCGCGGGAGTATGCCAGAAAAGCGAACTGCTTGGCAGCCTCCGATCTGATAGAGAACGCCTATCGTTCAGAAAAGTTCATCAATGGCGTGTCTGCGACGGCGCTTCGCTGCCGGCACCGGCGAACAGCTGGGCGATATCGGCGGCATCGAAGGCATAGCGCTCGTTGCAGAACTGGCAATCGATCACCACGCTGCCGCCCTGCTCGGCCAGCAGCAGCTCGGCGTCGGCCTGGCCGAGGCTGGCCAGGGCACTGGCCGAGCGCTCGCGCGAGCAGCTGCAGCGAAACTGCAGCGGCTGCTCGTCGAACAGGCGCACGTTCTCCTGATGATAGAGGCGATGCAGCAGGGTCGGGTTGTCCAGCCCGAGCAGCTCTTCGGCGGTCAGGGTATCGGCCAGGGTCAGCACGTGGTTCCAGCTTTCCTGCCGCTCTTGCGGCTCGCTCTGGTGGTGCGGCGGCAGCTGCTGCAGCAGCAGGCCGCGGGCGCGCTGGCCGTCGGCCTTGAGCCAGAAGCGGGTCGGCAGCTGCTCGGAGCTGGCGAAGTAGTTGGACAGGCACTCGGCCAGGTCGACGCCGTCGAGGTCGACGATGCCCTGGTAACGCTGACCGCGGCTCGGATCGATGGTGATGGCCAGCACGCCGTTGGGCATCAGGCTCTGCAGGTCGGCGTCGGCGCCGATCTGCTCGGCGTCGTAGCGGGCGATGCCGCGCAGCTCACGAGCGCTGGAGCACTCGACCATCAGCAGCGACAGCGGGCCTTCGGCGCGCGCCTGCAGCACCAGCAGGCCGTCGAACTTGAGGGTGCCGACCAGCAGCGCGGCGGCGGCCATCATCTCGCCGAGCAGTTGCGCCACCGGCTGCGGGTAGGCGTGCTTGGCCAGCACATGGGCGTAGCTCTCGCGCAGCGCGACCATCTCGCCGCGCACGTCGGTGTCGTCGAAGAGAAAGCGTTGACTGAAGTCATTCATGGCGGCGGGCTCGAGGTCTGCAAAAAAGGCTGGCGATTTTATGCACAAACGCCCCGCTAACCAAGGCCCGAGTGTCACACCGGCCGCCACTCGTCGCGCCAGGCTGAATAACCGCTGAACCAAAATTGCGAGCCGCTTGCATGGGGGGCGCACACACCTATGATCCGCGCGCCCGAGTCGGGCCGTCGCCAATCAGCAAAGGGAATTCCCATGTCGAACACCTTCATCAACAGCCAGTGGCGCCCACGGGCCCTGCTGGCCTGCCATCTGCTGGCGGCGCTGCTGCTGCTCAGCTGGCTGTGGCAGCCCACTCGCGACCTGTGGGACGGGCTCGATCTGTGGCTGTTCCAACTGCTCAACGATCCGGTGCATGCCGCCGGCCTCTGGGCCAAGGTCTGGGCCATCGGCAGCATGCGCCCGGTGGACCTGGGCGTGGGCGTGGTGATGCTGGCGGTGATGCTCAAGGCCGACCTGGTGTTCCAGGGCCATCAGGTGCGCCGCGCCCTGTTCGCTTTTCTGACTGCCCTGCTGGCTCTGCTGCTGCTGCGTGTCGGCTTCGCCGAACTGGTCAAGGTCATGGGCTGGCAGCGCCCGAGCGCCTCGCTGGTGGTGGAGGGCAGCGCACGTCTGACCGAGCTGTTCCCCGACTGGGAGGAACGCTGGGACATGAAGGACAGCGCCAGCCGCAGCTTCCCCGGCGATCACGCCTCGGTCTTGCTGATCTGGGCCCTGTTCATGAGCTTCTTCGCGCGCAACTGGCGCCTGCTGCTGGTCTGGGCGATTGCCGTGATCGGCATGCTGCCGCGCCTGGTGGCCGGCGCCCACTGGGGCTCGGATGCCTTCGTCGGCGGCGTGTTCCTCAGCCTGCTGGCGCTGGCCTGGAGCTGCTACACGCCACTGGGCTATCGCGCCAGCGAGTGGCTGGAGAAGGTCACCCTGCCGCTCACCTCGCGCCTGGCCAAACTGCCGCTGCTGGGCCGCATGAGCATCGTCAGCGGGCGCTGAAACCTAGGGCTCGCCGTACGCACCGACATCGATCAATGAAGATCCGGTGCGCCTAGCACAGCCTACGGACAGGCGAGGCTATTCGTCCTCATCCGCCCAGGGGTGGCGCAGGCCACCCTCCTGCTGTTCGTTGAACTGATGGATCTGCCGGCGCTGCTTCTTGCTCGGCCGGCCGTCGGTCTGCATGCCAAGGGCGCCGGCCTTGCGCAGGGCAGCAGCCTGCTCGCGGCGGGCGATGCTCTCGTCGGTTTCGCGATACAGCAGCTGCGCCTCGGGGGCGCCGCGGCGCACCGCCGACAGCGCCAGCACGACCACCGTGCGCTCGTCGAAGCCGGTACGCAGCACGTATTCGTCGCCGATCCTCGGCTCCTTGCCCGGCTTGCAGCGCTCGCCGCGGTGATGCACCTTGCCCCCTTCTATGGCCGCCTTGGCCAGCGCACGGGTCTTGTAGAAGCGCGCGGCCCACAGCCATTTGTCCAGGCGCACCTTGTCGTCGTCTTTTTCGCTCATCTGACTCTCTGATGGATTTCGCATCCGGCACGGCCGCCTGATGCAGTTGTCATACGGCACAACTAGAATGCGCGGAATCATAGGCCGTGTAGGCCGCAGGGGACACTCTCACCTTGAAGACTTTCGACCAGCTCAGCGTGATCGGCCTGCGTGAGTGGATCAATCTGCCCGAGCTCGGCATCATCGGCTTGCGCGCCAAGATCGACACCGGTGCCAGCACCTCGAGCCTGCACGCCAGCGACATCCAGCCCTTCCAGCGCGATGGCGAGGACTGGGTGCGCTTCACCGCCTACCTCGGCACCCAGGTGCAGCGCCGCCATCGCTGCGAGGCGCCGCTGGTATCGGTCAAGCGCATCAAGAGCTCCAACGGCCAGGCGCAGAGCCGCTACGTGATCCGTACCGATCTGGCCCTGGGCGATCGCCTGTGGCCGGTGGAATTCACCCTGGCCTGCCGCAAGACCATGCGCTATCGCGTGCTGCTCGGTTCCAAGGCACTGATCACCGGCCAACTGGTGGTCAATCCGGCACTCAGCTACGTGCAGGAAAAACCCTCTCTCTCCTCGTCCCTTCCAGGTGCCCAATGAAGATCGCCGTGCTGTCGCGCAATCCGCGTCTGTATTCCACCCGACGCCTGGTGGAGGCCGGTCAGCAGCGGGGCCATGAGATGCAGGTGATCGATACCCTGCGCGCCTACATGAACATCGCCAGCCACAAGCCGCAGATCCACTATCGCGGCCGGGCGCTGGAAGGCTTCGATGCGGTGATCCCGCGCATCGGCGCCTCGGTGACCTTCTATGGCTGCGCGGTGTTGCGCCAGTTCGAGATGATGGGTGTCTACCCGCTCAACGAGTCGGTGGCCATCAGCCGCTCGCGCGACAAGCTGCGCGCCCTGCAACTGCTGTCGCGCAAGGGCATCGGCCTGCCGGTGACCGGTTTTGCCCACTCCCCCGACGACATTCCCGACCTGATCCAGATGGTCGGTGGCGCGCCGCTGGTGATCAAGGTGCTGGAAGGCACCCAGGGCATGGGCGTGGTGCTGGCCGAGACGACCAAGGCCGCCGAATCGGTGATCGAAGCCTTCTTCGGCCTCAAGCAGGACATCATGGTCCAGGAGTACATCCAGGAAGCCGGCGGCGCCGACATTCGCTGCTTCGTGGTCGGCGACAAGGTGATCGCTTCGATGAAGCGCCAGGCCAAGGCCGGCGAGTTCCGCTCCAACCTGCATCGCGGCGGCAGCGCCAGCCTGATCAAGATCACCCCCGAAGAGCGCATGACTGCGGTGCGTGCGGCCAAGGTCATGGGCCTGAACGTCGCGGGGGTGGACATCCTGCGCTCCAACCACGGCCCGCTGGTGATGGAGGTCAACTCCTCGCCCGGCCTGGAAGGCATCGAAACCACCACCGGCAAGGACGTCGCCGGGATGATCATCCAGTACCTGGAAAAGAACGCCGAACCCGGCCAGACCCGCACCAAGGGTCGCGGATGAGCCGAGCGTTCGACGGCCGCCTGGCGCTGATCGCCCCTGCGGCGGCCATTGCCGAAGACGTACTCGAGGCGACCCTGGCGCAGCTCGACGTGCTGGGCGTGCGCTATCACCTGGGCCGCCACGTGCGCGCCCGTCATCGCTACCTGGCCGGCACGCCGGAGCAGCGCCTGGATGATCTGCACCAGGCCTTCAGCCTGCCCGATATCGCCGCCGTCTGGTGCCTGCGCGGCGGCTACGGTTGCGCGCAGCTGCTGGCGGATATCGACTGGGCCTTGCTGCGTCAGGCCAGCCCGCGCCCGCTGATCGGCTTCTCCGACCTGTCGATTCTGCTCAGCGCCTTCGCGCAGCACGGGCTGCCGGCCATTCACGGTCCGGTGGCCACCGCGCTCGGCCATCAGGTGCTGTCGGCGCCCGGCGGTCAGCGCGAGCGCCTGGCCTCGATGCAGGCGCTGTGGAGTCTGCTCAAGGGCCAGCACCGGCAGCTGCCGCTGCGCCATATCAGCGGCCCGCAGCATGCCATCGAGGGCACCCTGCAGGGCGGCAACCTGACGGCGCTGGCCAGCGTCTGCGGCACGGGCGCCGCACTGCACCTGGCCGAGGATTCGATCCTGATCCTGGAAGACGTCGGCGAGCCCTACTACCGCCTGGAACGCAGCTTCTGGCAACTGCTGCACAGCTTCGCCGGGCAAAGGCCGCGGGCGGTGTGCCTGGGCAGCTTCACCGACTGCCCGCGGCGCGGCGTGCACCACAGCCTGGAGCAGATCATCGGCGAATACCTGGCCCCGCTCGGCGTGCCGCTGTACGGCGACCTGCCGAGCGGGCATGGCGACAGCAATTTCCCCTGGCCCTGCGGCAAGAAGGCGCGACTGAGCCCTGGCAGCCTGAGCTGGTAGGCCGCCTCAGCCCTGACGCGCCTGCAGCCAGGCGAGAAACTCGGCCTCGACCATCGGCTTGCCGAACAGATAGCCCTGGCCCAGCGCGCAGCCCTGCTCACGCAGCAGCGCCAACTGGCTGGGCTGCTCGATGCCCTCGGCCACGCATTCGAGATCCAGGTTGCGCGCGATCATCAGGATGGTCTGCACCAGCATGCGCCCGCTGGCATCGCCATCGAGATCGGCAACGAAGCTGCGGTCGATCTTCAGGCGGTCCAGCGGCAGGCGCTTGAGGTAGGTGAGCGACGAGTAGCCCGTGCCGAAGTCGTCGATGGCAAAACGCACGCCCTGCGCCTTGAGCTGCTGCATGTTGCCGATGCAGCGGTCGACATCCTCCAGCAGCACGCCCTCGGTGATTTCCAGCTCCAGCGCCTGCGCAGCTACGCCGTGGCGACGCAGGCAATCCTCGACGCGCGCCACGCAACCGGCCTGGCGCAACTCGCGCGGGCTGAGATTGACCGCCAGCACCAGTTGCGGCCATTGCGCCTGCCAGCGCGCCAACGTCGCGCAGGACTGCTCCAGCACCCACTGGCCGATGTCCTGGATCAGCCCGGTCTCCTCGGCCAGCGGAATGAACTGGTCGGGGGAAATCTCGCCGCGTTCGGGGTGCAGCCAGCGCAGCAGCACCTCGGCGCCAGCCACCGTGTCGTCGGCCAGAACCAGCTGCGGCTGGAACACCAGTTGCAATTGCTGACGGGCAATGGCCTGGCGCAGCTCGCCCTGCAGCTGCAGACGCTGATCGATGGCCGCCTGCATCTCCGGGGCGAAGAAGTGCAGCGCATTGCGTCCGGCATGCTTGGCCCGGTACATGGCGGTGTCGGCCTGCTTGAGGATATCGGCGGCGCGCTGCAGGCCCAGCGGATGCAGGGCGATGCCGATGCTGGCGCTGATGGCCAGCTCGTGCCCCTCGATCAGGCAACTGCCCTGCAGCCCGCGCAGCAGCTTTTCGCCCACCGCGGCGGCATGCTCGGCAACGGCCTGCGGCTCGCTACCCAGCGCCTCGAGCAGCACCACGAACTCATCGCCGCCGAGGCGGGCCAGGGTGTCTTCGGTACGCAGCTCCCGAGCCAGGCGGGTGGTGACTTCGCACAGCAGCGCATCGCCGATCAGGTGGCCGAGGCTGTCGTTGACCGTCTTGAAGTGGTCCAGGTCGATGAACAGCAGCGCGCCCAGGCTGCCTTCGCGGTTCTCGCGATCCATGGCGTGCTGCAGGCGATCGAGCAGCAGACGGCGATTGGGCAGACCGGTCAGCTCGTCGCTGTAGGCCAGCCGCTCGATCTCGCGCTGGTAGCGCTGGCGCTCGGAAATGTCGAGCACGCTGGCGCGGATCAGCAGCTCCTCGCCGGGCATGCGCACCAGGCGCACCTCGCATGGCAGCTGGCGTCCGGCACTGTCGCGATGGGTCCACTCGAACACCGGCGTGTCGCCGGCGATGGCCCGCTGCAGATGCTCCCTGCCGACGCGCGAGGACAGACTGCCGTCCGCCTGGCGCGGCGGGCTGATGCTCTGGATGGTCTTGCCCAGCAGGTCTTCGCGGCGGTAACGCAGCAGTTGCAGCGCGTTCTCGTTGCATTCGACGATGCCGCCCTCCGGGCTGAACAGCAGGATCGCCTCGGGCGCGTGCTCGACCAGGGTGTGGTAACGCGCCTCGGCCTCGCGCCGCGCGCTGGTGTCTTCCACCAGCAGCAGAAACAGCGTCTGCCGGCCTGCACCGCCGCGAACCGCACGCAGGCTGAGGCGGGTGAACACCACCTGGCCGTCGGCCCGCAGAAAACGCTTGTCCATCTCGAAACCGTCGCTGCTGCCCAGCAGCACCTCCTCGAGCCTGGCCTGTTCGCCTGCCAGGTCGTCGGGATGCGACAGCTGGTGCCAGCTGCTGGCCATCAGCTCGTCGCGGCTACGCCCGAGGATGCTGCACAGCTTCTGGTTGACCTCTTCCCAGCCGAAGCTCTGGGTAGTCAGCGCCATGCCGATCAGCGGCGCCTCGAAAAACAGACGCAGGCGCTCGTCGCGCTCGCGCAGTTGCGACTCGGTGCGCTTGCGCTCGCTGATGTCCTGCACCACGCCGTACACCCGCACCAGGCTGCCGTCATCGTCGCGCTCGGCCATGCCGCGCACCCGCACCAGGCGCCCGCCGAGGCGCGCCGCCAGACGCAGCTCCACATCGACCTCATCCAGCCCGCCCAGCGCCGCCTGCAGGGTCTCGATGATCAGCGTCTGGCTCGGCGCGTCGTAGTAGTGCAGCGCCTGCTCGAAACTCGGCGGCCCCAGATGGATGTCGCGCTCGACGATGCGGTAGCAGCCATCGCTCCAGAACATGCTGGAATCGCCGAGTTCGAACACCCAGCCGCCAAGGTTGGCGATGTCCTCGGTCTGGCTGAACAGGTGGTTCTGGCGCAACAGCTGCGCGCGCTGCTGCTCGACCTGCGCCGCCAGCTCCACGCGTTCGGTGACATCCTGCTGCAGGCCGACGAAATGGCTGATGCCCCGCTCGTCGCGCATCGGCGCCAGCACCACTTCGTTCCAGAACGGCCGGCCGTCCTTGCGGTAGTTGCGCACCACCGCATGCCCGCTGCGCCCTTCGCGCAAGGCGCTGCGCAGGGGCTGCAGCTCCAGCTGGGCATGGTCGTCGGCAACGAGAAAGCGGCAGTTGCGCCCCAGTGTCTCGTCTGCGCTGTAGCCGGTGATCTGGGTGAAGGCGGCGTTGCAGTAGACCAATGGCAGGTCCGGCTGGCGGGCGTCGGCGATGGTCACCCCCAGCGGGCTGGCCTCCATCGCCAGGTTGGCGCGGGCCAGTTGCTGCTGCATGCGCGCGCTGCGGCTCAGCGCCTGGCGCAGGTCACCCAGGGCCCGCCCTACCAGCAGGGCGGCGCCCATCAGCAGCAGCACGGCCAGCTGCAACTGGCTGCGCGGCAGATCCAGCATGGCGAAACCGGGATCGCCGCGCAGCAACGGCAGCGGCAGGGTCGCGGCGAACACCAGAACGGCGCCGTAAAGCGCACCGGCGAAGGCATAACGCAGGGCCAGGGCGAGCATGCCGATGCCGAGAAAGGGCAGAGCGACCAGCAGAGGCAGGCTGCCGACCAGTGCCATCAGCGCCAGGAAGATGCCGAACGCGAGCAGCCAGCCGCGCCAGGAACGGCTGATGCTCAGGGCTTGCGCGTCGGCCGCCGTGCTCTCGGGCAGCCAGCCGCGCGCACGCAGCAGCGGGCTGCCGAACACCAGCAGCGGGGTGGCCAGCGCCAGCAGGTTGATGGCGTCGTTCAGCCACACCGCCAGGCTGGCCTGCGCCCAGTGCTCGCCGAGCTGCAAGCCGGTCAGCCACAGGTTGGCCTGCAACCCCAACGCCACCAGCGCCGCCGGCGCCAGCACGCCGAATGCGAGAAAACGCAGCAGATCGGCCAGGCTGCCCAAGGCCGGGTCGAAGCTGTGGCGCCGCAACAACCACCAGCCCAGCGCCACGGCGGCCGTCTCGGGCAAGGCATACAGCGGCGCCCATTGCCAGGGCAGGCCCCACAACGGGACGCTGAGCAGGGCGTTGAGGTAGAGCGCCGGCAGCACGCGCGGGCCCCACCACAGGCACAGCACCAGGCCCAGCACCAGCGGCAGGTAACACAGCGCCACCCCGTCGTTCAGGCGGGTAGCCAGAGAAATCCAGGTTCCCAGGTGGAAAAGCGGTAGCGGCAGCCACCAGCTCCATCTGGGCAGGCGGTGGGAAAAAGCGGTGGGCATGCGGGCCTCGAGTGAGTGCGCCGGCACAGCATAGCCCAGCGCCAGGGCCCTTGGCAGCAGATGGCCAGCACTCGGGCCGCCGCGAGGACGGCCGGTCGTCAGCTAGACCGCATCGCGCGGCAGCAGCAGCCCCAGCGGCAGACGCACACGTGCCTCCAGCCCCCCGCCACTGCGGTTGCGCAGCTCGACGCTGCCGCCATGCAGCGCGGCGATGCGCTTGACGATGGCCAGCCCCAGGCCGGTACCACGCCCGCCGCGGGCCCGATCACCGCGGATGAAGGGGTTGAAGATGCTGTCCAGCTCCGCCGGATCGATGCCGTTGCCGCGATCCAGCACGCTCAGCACCACATAGGGCGCACTGTGATCGCCAGCCAGGCTGGCCACCACCTCCACGGCATCTCCACCACCGTGGTTGAGCGCGTTCTCCACCAGATTGGTGAGCAGGCGCTTGGTCGACACCCGGCGCAGCGGGAAAGGCGGGATCGGCTCGAGGCACAAGCGCACGCGCTCGCCGTTCTGGTTGTAGGGCGCCAGGGTTTCGCGTACCAGCTCGGCGAAGTCCAGCTCCTCCACCGGCTCGTCACGCCCGTCGCGGATGAAGGCGAGGAACTGATCGAGAATGGCGTCCATGTCCTCGATGTCGCGCACCATGTCCTCGGTCAGTTCGGAGTCGCTCTGCATGAATTCCAGGGCCAGACGCAGGCGGGTCAGCGGCGTGCGCAGGTCGTGGGACACGCCGGCCAGCATCAGCTCGCGCTCGCGGCCGGCCTGCTCGACATCCTCGGCCATCTGGTTGAAGGCGCGGTACACCTCGGTCATCTCGCTCGGCGTATCGCCCACCGGCAGCCGTACGCTGCGCCCCTGGCCGAGCTGGCGCGCGGCGAAGACCAGACGCTTGAGCGGTGCGTTGAGCTGGCGCACGAAGATCCAGGCCGCTGCGGTGGACAGCAGGCCGATGCCGAGGAACCAGCCGAGCACGCTCCAGATCCGCTGACCGCGCAGCGGGTGCGGGTACATGGGCACGCGCACCCAGCCATCGCCGAGGCTCGGTGCATGCACCCACAGCGCCGGCGGCGAGGTCGCGCGCACCCGCGTTTCCGTGTCCGGGCCGAGTTCGGTCTGCATCTGCCGCTGGAAGATTTCGCTGTAGGGCCAGTGCTGCTCGCTGGCCGGCACCTTGTCACGCGGGATGCGCTTGAGCCCGGCGGCCTGGGCGATGTGATCGCGATCCTCGGGGTTGGCCGCCCAGTAGGCCCGCAGGGTCAGGGCCGCGCCATGGCTGTACTGGCGGTCGACCAGCACGTCCTCGTTCATCATCAGGTACACCAGGGTCAGCGCCTTGGAGAACAGCACGACGATGAGCACCAGCCACAGGGTGCGGGCGAAGAAGCTTTGCGGGAACCAGTAGGGGGCTTTCATCAGCACAGAACCGTAGGAGCGAGCGCGGCTCGCGGAAACGTTACTTCAATTCGCGAGCCGGGCTCGCTCCTACGCGTCACTTGTTGCCGTCAGGAACGAACACGTAACCCACACCCCAGACGGTCTGGATATAGCGCGGCTTGGACGGGTCCGGCTCGATCAGGCGACGCAGGCGGCTGATCTGCACGTCGATGGAGCGCTCCAGGGCGTCCCACTCGCGGCCGCGGGCCAGGTTCATCAGCTTGTCGCGGGTCAGCGGCTCGCGCGCATGCTGCACCAGCGCCTTGAGCACGGCGAATTCGCCGGTGGTGAGCATGTGCACCTGATCGCCCTTCTTCAGCTCTCGGGTGGCCAGCGACAGCTCGTATTCACCGAAGCTCACGCTCTCGTCCTCGGTACCGGGTGCGCCCGGCACCACCGGCACCTGACGACGCAGCACGGCCTTGATCCGCGCCAGCAGCTCGCGCGGGTTGAAGGGCTTGGCCAGGTAATCGTCCGCGCCCAGTTCCAGGCCCTGGATACGGCTGGATTCGTCGCCCTTGGCGGTGAGCATGATGATCGGGATCTGGTTGTTCGACTCGCGCAGGCGGCGGCAGGCGGACAGGCCATCCTCGCCGGGCAGCATCAGGTCCAGCACCACCAGATTGAACAGTTCGCGAGCCAGCAGACGGTCCATCTGCTCGACGTTCTCCACTGCGCGTACCCGGTAGCCCTGCTCGTCGAAGAAGCGCTCGAGCAGGCGGCGCAGACGGGCGTCGTCATCGACGATGAGAATTTTCTCGCCTTCGGCGACAGTAGCAGCGGACTGGGTCATGGCGTCTCCTTGGACAGCCGTACTAAGGACGGCAAGTGGCGGCATTATCGCTCAGGCGCTTGAGTGGGCGCTTTAGCCATTGTTAGCAGATTTTTCCCCGAACGGTTCCCAGCACCCCTGAACGCGGTGTTTATAATGCGCCGCTTTCGTATCTGGCCTGCATCCCTGCGGCCACCCTAGTCGTTCCAGTGTGGGTAGCTTTATCTATGGACAGCATCAACAACCGCATCGCCGAAGAGCTGGGCGTGCGCCCGCAACAGGTCGCCGCCGCCGTGGCCCTGCTCGATGAAGGCTCCACCGTGCCCTTCATCGCCCGTTACCGCAAAGAAGTGACCGGCAGCCTCGACGACACCCAGCTGCGCCATCTGGAAGAGCGCCTGCGCTACCTGCGCGAGCTGGACGAGCGCCGCGTGGCGATCCTCGCCAGCATCGAGGAACAGGGCAAGCTGACCCCCGAACTCAAGCGCGAGATCGACCTGGCCGACACCAAGACGCGCCTCGAAGACCTGTATCTGCCGTACAAGCAGAAGCGCCGCACCAAGGGCCAGATCGCCCTGGAAGCCGGCCTCGGCGAGCTGGCCGATGCGCTGTTCAACGATCCGAGCCTGACCCCGGAGCAGGAAGCCGAGCGCTTCATCGATGCCGAGAAAGGCTTCGCCGATGTGAAGGCCGTGCTCGAAGGCGCCAAGTACATCCTCATGGAGCGCTTCGCCGAAGACGCGAGCCTGCTGGACAAGCTGCGCAGCTTCCTCAAGGACAACGCCACCCTCAGCGCCCGCCTGGTGCCGGGCAAGGAGAACGAGGGCGCCAAGTTCAGCGACTACTTCGAGCACGACGAGCCGCTCAAGGGCGTGCCGTCGCACCGCGCGCTGGCGATCTTCCGCGGCCGCAACGAAGGCATTCTCAGCGCCAGCCTCAAGGTCGGCGAAGAGCTGCCCGGCGCCCTGCACCCCTGCGAGCTGATGATCGGCGAGCGCTTCGGCCTGCAGAACCAGGGCCGCGCCGCCGACAAGTGGCTGGCCGAGGTGGTGCGCTGGACCTGGAAGGTCAAGCTGTACAACCACCTGGAAACCGACCTGCTCGGCGAGCTGCGCGAGAAGGCCGAGGACGAGGCGATTGCCGTGTTCGCCCGCAACCTGCACGACCTGCTGCTGGCCGCGCCGGCTGGCCCGCGCGCCACCCTGGCGCTGGACCCGGGCCTGCGCACCGGCTGCAAGGTGGCGGTGGTCGATGCCACCGGCAAGGTGCTGGACACCGCCACCGTCTACCCGCACGCCCCGCGCAACGACTGGGACGGCACCCTGGCGATCCTCGCCAAGCTGTGCGCCAAGCACGGCGTCGACCTGATTTCCATCGGCAACGGCACCGCCAGCCGCGAGACCGACAAGCTGGCCGCCGAGCTGATCAAGAAGGTGCCGGGCCTGAAGCTGACCAAGGTGATGGTCTCCGAAGCCGGCGCCTCGGTGTATTCGGCCTCGGAACTGGCCGCCCGCGAGTTCCCCGATCTCGACGTGTCGCTGCGCGGCGCAGTGAGCATCGCCCGCCGCCTGCAGGATCCCCTGGCCGAGCTGGTGAAGATCGACCCGAAATCCATCGGCGTCGGCCAGTACCAGCACGACGTCTCCCAGCTCAAGCTGGCGCGCAGCCTGGACGCCGTGGTCGAGGATTGCGTGAACGCCGTCGGCGTCGATGTGAACACCGCCTCCGCCGCCCTGCTGGCGCGCATTTCCGGCCTCAACGCCACCCTGGCGCAGAACATCGTGCAGTACCGCGACGCCAACGGCGCCTTCGCCTCGCGCGCCGAGCTGAAGAAGGTGCCGCGTCTGGGCGAGAAGACCTTCGAGCAGGCCGCCGGCTTCCTCCGTGTGATGAACGGCGACAACCCGCTAGACGCCTCGGCGGTGCATCCGGAAACCTACCCGCTGGTCGAGCGCATCGCCCAGGACACCGGCCGCGATATCCGCTCGCTGATCGGCGACTCGGCCTTCCTCAAGCGCCTCGACCCGGCCAAGTTCACCGACGAGCGCTTCGGCCTGCTCACCGTCGGCGACATCCTCAAGGAACTGGACAAGCCCGGCCGCGACCCGCGCCCGGAATTCAAGACCGCCGAGTTCCAGGAGGGCGTGGAAACCCTCAATGACCTCAAGCTGGGCATGGTGCTCGAAGGCGTGGTGACCAACGTCACCAACTTCGGCGCCTTCGTCGACATCGGCGTGCACCAGGACGGCCTGGTGCACATCAGCGCGCTGTCGGAGAAGTTCATCAAGGACCCGCACGAGGCGGTCAAGGCCGGCGACGTGGTCAAGGTCAAGGTGATGGAAGTGGACATCCCGCGTAACCGCATCGCCCTGTCCATGCGCATGGGCGACACCCCGGGGGAGAAGGTAGAGGGCGCACGCGGTGGTGCGCGCGGCGGCAACCGTGGCGGCAACACGCCGCGCAGCGAGCGCCATTCCAGCCAGGACAAGCCGGCACCGGCCACCGGGGGCATGGCCGCGCTGTTCGCCAACGCCAAGCAGCTCAAGCGATGAGCAGCGCACAGGAGGTGGGCGCGAGCAGCGCCTTCTCCCGCCTGCTCGGGCTGGAGATTCTCCAGGTCGGCGGCGGCGAGGCGCGCGTGCGCCTGGCGCTGACCGACGAGCTGCGCAACCTGCACGGCAAGCTGCATGGCGGCGCGCTGTTCTCGCTGATCGACACCGCCATGGGCCAGGCCAGCCACAGCCTGGGCGATGGCGGCCCGAGCAGCGTGACCCTGGAGTGCAAGATCAACTACATCCGCCCCGTTTCCGAGGGCAGCGTGCTGTGCCACGCCAAGGTGCTGCATGCCGGGCGCCGCACCCAGGTGGTGGAAGCGGAAGTGCTGCAGGGCGACAAGCTGGTCGCCAAGGCACAAGGCACCTTCGCCTGCGTGTAATCGACCGGGAGCGACGTCGTCTAATGTGGGGACATCGTCGCCCCCTTGCAGAGTGCGGGGGCGATCCCCATATTGTGGCGACTGCCCAGTTAGGAATTGCATCTTGAGCGATCTTCTCTCCCGCCGCCTGGCTCAGCTCGGCGAGCCGGCCAACCTGTCCCTGCTGGGCGAGTGTCTGCACGGCATCGAGCGCGAATGCCTGCGCGTCGACCACGATGGCCAGCTGGCCCTGACCCCGCACCCGCAAGCCCTGGGCTCGGCGCTGACCCATGCGCAGATCACCACCGACTATTCCGAGTCGCTGCTGGAGTTCATCACCGGCACCGCCACCGATCCAGCCGCCACTCTGGCCGAGCTCGAGAGCATCCATCGCTTCGCCTACGACAAGCTCGATGGCGAACTGCTGTGGAGCCCGTCGATGCCCTGCGCCCTGCCGGACGAGGAGACGATTCCCATCGCCCGCTACGGCAGCTCCAATATCGGCCGCCTCAAGTACGTGTACCGCAAGGGCCTGGCGCTGCGTTACGGCAAGACCATGCAGTGCATCGCCGGCATCCATTACAACTTTTCCCTGCCCGAGGCCCTGTGGCAGTTGCAGCAGCGCAGCGAGGGCAACGCACAGAGCACGCGTGACTACCAGTCGGCGCGCTATATCGCGCTGATCCGCAACTTCCGTCGCTACAGCTGGCTGCTGATGTACCTGTTCGGCGCCTCGCCGGCCCTGGACAAGGGCTTCATGCGCGGCCGTCCGCACCAGTTGCAGGAGCTGGACGCCAGTACCCTGTACCTGCCCTATGCCACCAGCCTGCGCATGAGCGACCTGGGCTACCAGAGCAGCGCGCAGTCCGGCCTGACCCCCTGCTACAACGACCTGGCCAGCTACACCGACAGCCTGCGCCTGGCGGTCGGCACGCCCTACCCGGCCTATGTCGAAGCCGGCACCAAGCGCGGCGACGAGTGGCTGCAGCTCAATACCAACATCCTGCAGATCGAGAACGAGTACTACTCGAGCATCCGCCCGAAACGCGTCACCTACAGCGGCGAACGCCCGATCCAGGCGCTGACCAGCCGTGGCGTGCAGTACGTGGAAGTGCGCTGCCTGGACATCAACCCCTTCCTGCCGCTGGGCATCGATCTGCCCCAGGCGCGCTTCATCGACGCCTTCCTGCTGTTCTGCGCACTGGAAGACAGCCCGCTGCTAGAAAGCGGTGAATGCGGCGCCTGCACCAGCAACTTCCTCAAGGTGGTCAAGGAGGGCCGACGCCCCGGCCTGCACCTGCAGCGTGACGGCCGCTCCATCGAGCTCAAGACCTGGGCCAGCGAACTGCTCGAGCGCATCCACCCGCTGTGCGAACTGCTCGACCGCAGCCAGGGCGGCAACGCCCATATCGAGGCGCTGGCGCAGCAGCAGGCCAAGGTGGCGGATGTCGAGATGACGCCTTCGGCCCAGGTACTGGCGATTCTGCGTCAGGGCCAGAGCTTTACCGAGTTCGCCCTGCAGCAGAGCCTGCGCCATGCCGAATACTTCCGCGCCGAGCCGCTCAGCGCCGAGCAGCAGCAAGCCTTCGAGCAGGCCGCTCACAACTCGCTGGCCGAGCAGGCGGAGCTGGAAGCACAGCCCAAGGGCGATTTCGACGCCTTCGTCGCGGCCTATCAGGCCAGCATCCTGGCGTTGGCGGTGTAGATCGCCCGTCTGCCGGGCGCGCCGGGCGGCGTTCCGTTTCAGCCCGGCGCACGGCGCTGCGTACTCGTAAGCCAAGGCGCCGAAAAGCGCCGACTGCGTCACAAAGCCAACCAGCGGAGCAAAAGCCGGGATGGGCGGCCATACTCGCCACCGACCGAGCGGCTAGCATGGCGAATGTAAAGAACGGAAGACGAGCAGCGCCCATGGCCGAAGACGCCACGCCGCAATGGAGCCTGGAGAGCCTGACCAAGGCCTACCAGCAAGGCTATATGGCCGGCCTCACGGGCCAGGCCAGAGATCGCCAACCCTACCCCGAGGAAATCCCCGCCGCCGCCTGGGAGGCCGGCTGGGACGACGGCTTCGAGCAGATGCGCCTGCAGCAGCACAGCGCCTGAGGTGGATTCAGCCGGCAGGGTGGATGTCGCCTTTCACGCCCAGCCACCGGCGGGTCGACGCAGCGCGCCCCCCTACCCCTGACGAGCCCGTAGCCCCGATGCAAGCCGGGGCTTTTCCGTCCTGATGCGGCGCGCGCAGCGCACCCTACAGAGCCTTTTCGAACACCTTGGAGTTGCGCTGGTAGTTGTACAGCGAGGCGCGCGCCGCCGGCATGCGCTCGACGCTGCTCGGCTCGAAGCCGCGTTCGCGGAACCAGTGGGCGGTACGGGTGGTGAGCACGAACAGGGTCTTGAGCCCTTGCGCCCGCGCCCGGGCCTCGATCCGCGCCAGCAGTTCGTCGCCGCGACCGCCGTGGCGGTAGTCGGGGTTGACCGCCAGGCAGGCGAGTTCGCCGCAGTCCGAGTCGGCGATGGGATAGAGCGCCGCGCAGGCGATGATCAGCCCCTCGCGCTCGACGATGCTGAACTGCTCGATCTCGCGCTCCAGCACCTCGCGCGAACGACGCACCAGAATGCCCTGTTCTTCCAGCGGGCTGATCAGCTCGATCAGGCCGCCGACATCCTCGATGGTCGCCTCGCGCAGCGACTCGAACTGCTCCTGGGCCACCAGGGTGCCGTTGCCGGTGCGGGTGAACAGCTCGCTGAGCAGCGCACCATCGGTGGCGTAGCTGACGATATGACTGCGTCCCACGCCGCCCCGGCAGGCCTGGGCAGCGGCGTCGAGCAGTTCGCCCTGGTAGTTGCTGCCCAGACGCGCCAGGTGCGCCGGCACCTGCTGCGGGCGCAGCTCACGCACCAGTTGGCCGTGCTCGTCGAGCAAGCCGTCCTCGGCGCCGAACAGCAGCAGCTTGTCGGCGCCCAGGTCGATGGCGGCGCGGGTGGCGACGTCCTCGCAGGCCAGGTTGAAGATTTCTCCGGTGGGCGAATAGCCCAATGGCGACAGCAGCACGATGCTGCGCTCGTCGAGCTGGCGATTGATGCCCTTGCGGTCGATGCGCCGCACCTCGCCGGTGTGGTGGTAGTCGACACCGTCGAGCACGCCGATCGGCCTGGCGGTGACGAAGTTGCCGCTGGTCAGGCGCAGGCGCGAGCCCTGCATCGGCGAGGCGGCCATGTCCATCGACAGGCGCGCCTCGATGGCGATGCGCAGTTGACCGACGGCATCGATCACGCACTCCAGGGTCGGCGCGTCGGTGATGCGCAGATCGCGGTGAAAATGCGGCGTCAGGCCACGCGCGGCCAGGCGCGCCTCGATCTGCGGGCGCGAGCCATGCACCAGTACCAGGCGCACGCCGAGGCTGTGCAGCAGCACCAGGTCGTGGACGATATTGGCGAAGTTCGGATGGGCGATGCCCTCGCCCGGCAGCATGACCACGAAGGTGCGGTCGCGGTGGGCATTGATATAGGGCGAAGCGTGGCGTAACCAGGTGACGTAGTCGTGCATGAGCAATCCATTAACTAGAGACGTAGGCCGGCAGGGCCGTCATGTTCGGTCAGAAGGTCGGTCTCATCGTCGCTGCACGTCTTCGCTCCGTGTCAGGCAGTAGTGTTGGATCAGTTGGCGCAGCAACGCCACCGTAGGTTCGATGCGGGCCAGCTCCAGGTGTTCCCCGGGCTGATGCGCACAGTCGATGTCACCCGGCCCGAGCACCAGGGTCTCGCAGCCAAGGCGCTGAAGATAAGGCGCTTCGGTGCCGAATGCCACCGCCTGCGCCGCATGCCCGGTCAGCCGCTCGGCCAGGCGTACCAGTTCGGCGTCGGCGCGCTGCTCGAACGGCGGCACTTCGGGGAACAGCGGGCCATAGTCGATGCGCACCTGATGCTTGAGCGCCAGCGGCTGCAGCTTGCCTCGAATCGCCGCGCGCAGCTGTTCCGGATCCATGCCCGGCAGCGGGCGCAGGTCGAACTCCAGCGCGCACTGCCCGCAGATGCGGTTGGGGTTGTCGCCGCCGTGGATGCAGCCGAGGTTCAGCGTCGGTTGCGGCACGCCGAATTGCGGGTTGTTGAATTCGCGCTGCCACTGCGCACGCAGGCCGCGCAGCTCGCCCATCACGTCCTGCATGGCCTCCAGCGCGCTATGCCCGAGACTCGGGTCGGAGCTGTGACCACTGCGGCCGAGGATATCGATCCGCTCCATCATCACGCCCTTGTGCAGGCGGATGGGCTTGAGGCCGGTCGGCTCGCCGATCACCGCCGCACGGCCCAGTGGCCGGCCGGCCTCGGCCAGGGCGCGGGCACCGGCCATGGAGCTTTCCTCGTCGCAGGTGGCGAGAATCAGCAAAGGTTGCTGGAAGGGCTGATCGAGCAAGGGCCGCACGGCCTCGATGGCCAGGGCGAAGAAGCCCTTCATGTCGCAGCTGCCCAGGCCCACCCAGCGGTCGCCCACTTCGGTCAGCTTGAGCGGGTCGCTCTGCCACAGGGCGGCGTCGAACGGCACGGTATCGCTGTGCCCGGCCAGCACCAGGCCGCCGGGGCCGGAGCCGTAGCTGGCGAGCAGATTGAATTTGCCGGGGGCGATCTGCTGGGTTTCGCAGGCGAAGCCCAGGTCGCCGAGCCAGGCGGCGAGCAGTTCGATGACAGGCGCGTTGCTCTGATCCCAGCTGGGCTGGGTGCAGCTCACCGAGGGCGCTGCGATCAGCGCGGCGAACTGCTCTCGGAAGGACGGCAAGGGCATCGGCGATCTCCTGGGTCGGAGCCCCATCATAGGAGCATCCAACCTCAGGGGAAACCGCCAGGCGGAATCAGACTCCGCCGAACAGTGCGCGCAGAATGAAGAAGAAGATGATCGACAGGATCGCACCGGCCGGCAGGGTAATGATCCAGGACAGGAAAATTTTGCCGATCATGCCCAGGTTCAGCGCACCAATGCCACGTGCCAGACCAACGCCGAGAATGGCGCCGACCAGCGTATGGGTGGTGGAAACCGGCAGCCCCAGGCCCGAGGCGCTGACCACGGTGGTGGCGGCGGCCAGCTCGGCGGCGAAACCACGGCTGGGGGTCAGCTCGGTGATTTCCTTGCCGATGGTGGCGATCACCTTGTAGCCGTAGGTGGCCAGACCGACCACGATGCCCAGCGCCCCCAGCAGCAGGATCCAGCCCGGCACCAGCGACTTCGCGCCAGCGGCCAGCTCACCACCGCTCTGGATCACGCCGACGATGGCCGCCAGCGGGCCAACGGCGTTGGCCACATCGTTGGAGCCGTGTGCGAAGGCCATGGAGCAGGCGGTGAAGATCATCAGGATGGCGAACACCTTCTCCACGCTGGAGAAATGGAAGGCCTTGTCAGCCTCGACATCGACATGGATGCGGCTGAGCATCGCAATGCCGATGAGCATGACCAGCACACCGATAGCGACCGAAAGCAGGAAACCTTCGGTGCTGGAAAGATTCAGACCAACATGCTTGAGGCCCTTGGTCAAGGTCATCAGCGAGATCACGAAACCGGTGATGAACATGTACAGCGGCACGTAGCGCTTGGCGTTCAGGAAGGGGTTGTCGGTGTCGATGATCAGTTTCTGCACGCTGACGAACAGGCAGAAGGAGATGATCCCGGCCAGCAGCGGCGTAACCACCCAACTGGCGACGATGGGGCCGACGCCGCCCCAGTGCACCGCATCCATCGACACGCCGACCGCAGCGAAGCCGATCACGGCACCGACGATGGTGTGCGTGGTCGATACCGGCCAGCCACGGGTCGAGGCGACCAGCAGCCAGGTGCCTGCAGCCAGCAATGCCGACATCATGCCCAGCACCATGAGGTTGGGGCTGATCAAGTTGGCATCGACGATGCCGTTCTTGATGGTTTCGGTTACCTCACCACCGGCCAGATAGGCACCGGCGAATTCGAAGACCATGGCGATGATGATCGCCTGCTTGATGGTCAGCGCACGCGAGCCAACGGATGTACCCATGGCGTTGGCGACATCGTTGGCTCCAACACCCCAGGCCATGAAAAAACCGAAAAGGCAGGCAAGCACGAGCAGAACCAGCCCGTAGTCCGCAATCAGAGACATAAATTAGTTTCCGTAGATCCCAGAAAGGACACTGGCGCTTAGCGCGCCAGCAGTTGTTCCAGTCGGTTGCCCACTCGTTGGGCACGGTCGGCGACATCGCCGACCCAGTCGATGATCTGATAGAGGAACATCACATCGACCGGGGGAAGGTCCTTCTCCAGCTTGAACAGGTTGCGGCGCACCTCGATTTGCAGGCGGTCGGTATCGTTTTCGATCGAACCGAGCTCCTCGATCAGGGTTTCCACCAGCACCGCTTCACGGCCGGCGAAACCGGTCTCGAGCAGCTCGTCCAATTCGTTCATCGCCTTCAGCGCCTGGGCGCTGGCGTCGACGCTGCGCTGCACGTAGGTGCGCATCAGCGGCTGCAGGGCCTGCGGAATGGCCATCTGACGGCCGAGCATCAGCCCGGCGATGTCCTTGGCACGGTTGGCGACTTTGTCCTGTACACTGAGCAGCTCCAGCAGATCCGAACGCGGCACCGGCAGGAACAGGCTCTTGGGCAGGTGCAGGCGCACGCTTTTCTTCAGCTTGTCGGCCTCATGCTCCAGCCGGGACATCTCCTGTTGCACCTGTTCCACCGTGGCCCAGTCCTCGGCCATCACGGCCTCGAAGAAGGGCACCAGGTTCGCCGCGCACTCGTGGGCCTTGGCGATATGCTGTTGCATCGGGCCGATGGGTGAACGGCCGAACAGGCTGACAAAGGGATTGATAGGCATAGGGTAAGCCCCCGTTTTGAGAAGGCCGCAAGTATAGGGACCGGCTTCGCCAATCGCCAGCGCGCGTCATCGGTCTGTCACATTTTCATAAAGGCGTCATAGCTCTCCACCATGGTCAAAGAAACCGAAATCAAACTGCGCGCCAGCCGTGCCACCCTGGCCGCCCTGCGCGAACACCCGCTGCTGAAGAAGCGCAACAAGAGCGGCTGGCAGCACACCCCGCTGTTCAATCAGTACTACGACACCCCCGACCGTGACCTGGCCAACGCCAAGGTCGCGCTGCGCCTGCGCCGCGACGGCGAACAGTTCATCCAGACCCTCAAGAGTCGCGGCCAGAGCGTGGCCGGCCTGTCCGAGCGCAACGAATGGGACTGGTACCTGAGCAAGGCCAAGCTCGACCTGAAAAAGCTCGATGACAGCTGCTGGCCAGCCAGCCTGGCCGAGCTGGACAAGAAAACCCTGCAACCGCTGTTTTCCACCGATTTCGTCCGCGAGAAAGCCGAGATCGCCTGGGGCCGTGGCAAGGCCAAGGTGGTGATCGAGGCCGCGCTGGACCTGGGCAAGGTGAGCGCAGGCGAAGGCGAGGAGGAAATCTGCGAGCTGGAGCTGGAACTGCGCCAGGGCGAGCCCGCCGCGCTGCTGGAGCTGGCCTGCGAGCTGGCCGCCGAACTGCCGCTGATGCCCTGCGACATCAGCAAGGCCGAGCGCGGCTACCGCCTGTTCGATTCCGGCAGCTACAGCCTGAGCCTGCCGGCACCGCAACTGACGGCCGAGATGCCGCTGGACGAAGCCTTCGCCGCCCTCGCCTGGCATCTGCTGGGCACCAGCCAGCGCCTGGCCGAGCAGTACCGCTTCAACGGCCACTGGAGCCTGTTGCAGGACTGGCTGGCGCAGCTGATCGAGCTGCGCGCCCTGCTCGCCAGCCTGG
>NZ_JAODYT010000043.1:0-40346 GCF_029834875.1 Pseudomonas sp. GD04158
TGCATCGAAGACAACCTGTCCAGCCTGGCGCTGATCGAGACCCTGCTGGCGCGCTGGCCGCAGGTGCAGGTGATTTCGGCCATGCAGGGCCAGCTCGGTCTCGACCTGGCCTGGCAGCACCGCCCCGAGGTGATTCTGCTGGATCTCGACCTGCCCGACCTCTCGGGCCAGGAAGTGCTCAAGCGCCTGCGCCTGAACCCCAGCAGCAGCGCTACACCCGTGCTGCTGATCACCGCCGACGTCAGCGCCGGCACCCGGCGCGACCTGCAGCAGGCCGGCGCCACCGCGGTGCTGAGCAAACCCCTGCACGTGCCGACCTTTCTCGCCGCCCTGCGCCAGCATCTGGATGCCGCCACGCCCACCCCGCCTCTCGGAGCCTGACCATGAACCACCCAGCGCCCGCCGACGATTTTCGTATCCTGGTGATCGACGATCAGCCCGCCAACCTCGAACTGGTGGAACAACTGCTGGCCCGCGAGGGCCTGCACAACGTGCTCAGCTGCACCGACCCGGCCCAGGCGCTGGCCCTGTTCAGCAGCTTCGAGCCGGACCTGCTGACTCTCGATCTGCACATGCCCGGCCTGGACGGCTTCGCCGTGCTCGAACAGCTGCAGCGGCGCATTCCCGCCGACGATTACCTGCCGATTCTGGTGCTCACCGCCGATGCCACGCGCGAGGCCCGGCTGCGCGCCCTGGCGCTGGGCGCGCGCGACTTCATCAGCAAGCCGCTGGATGCCATCGAGACCCTGCTGCGGGTGTGGAACCTGCTGGAAACCCGCGCGCTGTACCGCCAGTTACGGCGCCTGCAACCCGATCAGCAGCCCTTGCGGGCCAGACCCATGGCGCTGGGCAACAGTTAAAAACTACCTGCGTTGCCATTGCTGCGTTAAAAACAGGCTCAAAATGCTCATTTACAGCACGTAAACTCCGCTTTTTCGCCTGTTTTCGCCTTGCACTGGCTGCCTCGCCTACGTTTTTAAACAGCCTGTAAAAGCGCGCCTCAGAGCACCTGCTCCAGCGGCACGTGCAGGCGATCGTACAGCGCCTCGACCGCCGCGCGCGCCGAAGGCGCGATATAGCCGCCCTCCAGCGCCAGCACCTGGTAGATGCCGCGGCGCAGCATGTCCTGGCTGAGGTTGTCCGGGCTGGCGCCCGCCGTGCAGAGAAAGCGCACCCAGGAGGTCATGATGATCCAGGCGTTGAGCGTCAGCGCCTCGATCTGCGCCGGCGTCATCAACAGGATGCCGGCCTCGACGAAGCCCTGGTAGATCGACTGCGCCCCCACCAGGCAGCGCTGGGCAAAGGCGCGGTAACGCGCGGCCAGCTCGGCGTCGGATTCCAGCAGGTGCTCCAGGTCGCGGTGCAGGAAGCGGTAGTGCCACATCGCCGCCAGCAGCGCCTCCAGATAGAAGGTCTTGTCCTCCACCGTCAGCGCGCGGCCTTCGGGCAGGCGCAGAAAGCTGTCGACCTGCGCTTCGTACTGGGCGAACAGCTCGGCGATGATCATCTGCTTGTTGCGGAAGTGGTAATACAGATTGCCCGGCGAAATGCCCAGGTGCGCGGCGATGTGGTTGGTGGTGACGTTGCGCTCGCCCTGGCCGTTGAACAGGGCCAGGCTCTCGGCAACGATGCGGTCGCGGGTCTTGGGTGGCGCCATGACGCAGCTCGATCTCGACTTCAGAAGTGGCAAAGGTACAGGCGAAACAGCCGAAGTGTTACCCCCCGATGCATCCGCCATGCCCTGGCAGGCCTTTGGTTAGGGTGCAGCGAGGACGGCGTCGCGGCATCCTATTTGACACATTAGAGTAATTGCTCTAAAAATCCAGCTTAGCCCATGCAGCCCGCTGGAACGTCGAGGAGAAACCCATGGTCGCCGACATCGCCTACCTGCAGCAGAACCAACAGCAGATCAACCAGCTGGACGCCACCTTCGCCCTGCAGCGCGCGGCCTTCGCCGCCAACCCGATGCCCTCGGCCGAGCAGCGCATCCAGTGGCTGAAATCCCTCAGCGAGCTGCTGACCGAGCAGCAGGATGCGCTGATCGCAGCGATTTCCCGGGACTTCAGCAATCGCTCGGCAGACGAGACCCTGCTCGCCGAGCTGATGCCCAGCCTGCATGGCATCCATTACGCGTCCAGGCGCATCAAGAAGTGGATGAAGCCCTCGCGGCGCAGCGTCGGCCTGCAGTTCATGCCCGCCGCGGCCAAGGTCGTCTACCAGCCGCTGGGCGTGGTCGGCATCATCGTGCCGTGGAACTACCCGCTGTTTCTCGCCATCGGCCCGCTGACCGGCGCGCTGGCCGCCGGCAACCGGGTGATGATCAAGATGAGCGAGTCCACCCCAGCCACCTCGCAGCTGGTCAAGGACCTGCTGGCGCGCGTCTTCCCCGAGGATCTGGTCAGCGTCGCTCTGGGCGAGGCGGAAGTCGGCATGGCCTTCTCCAAGCTGCCGTTCGACCACCTGCTGTTCACCGGCGCCACCAGCATCGGCCGGCACGTGATGCGCGCCGCCGCCGAGAACCTGACTCCGGTGACCCTGGAGTTGGGCGGCAAGTCGCCGGCTATCGTTTCCGCCGACGTGCCGCTGGAGCACGCCGCCGAGCGCATCGCCTTCGGCAAGACCCTCAACGCCGGGCAGACCTGCGTGGCGCCTGACTATGTGCTGGTGCCCAGAGACCGGGTGGAGGGCTTCGTCGCCACCTATCGCCAGGTGGTGCAGCGCTTCTACCCGCAGCTCAAGGACAACCCCGACTACACCGCGATCATCAACGAGCGCCAGCTGGCCCGCCTCAACGGCTACCTGCAGGACGCCCAGGCCAAGGGCGCACGCATCGTCCCGATCTACCCCGAGGCCCAGGGCCGGCGCCTGCCGCAGAGCCTGGTGCTGGACGTCAACGACGACATGAAGCTGATGCAGGACGAGATCTTCGGTCCGCTGCTGCCGGTGGTGCCCTATGAGCGCCTGGATGACGCCTTCGCCTACGTCAACGCGCGGCCACGTCCGCTGGCGCTGTACTACTTCGGCTACGACAAGCGCGAGCAGCAGCGCGTGCTGCACGAGACCCATTCCGGCGGCGTGTGCCTGAACGACACCCTGCTGCACGTGGCCCAGGACGACATGCCGTTCGGCGGCATCGGCCCCTCCGGCATGGGCCATTACCACGGTCACGAAGGTTTCCTGACCTTCAGCAAGGCCAAGGGCGTGTTCATCAAGCAGCGCTTCAACGCCGCGCGGCTGATCTACCCGCCCTATGGCAAGGCGATCCAGAAGCTGGTTTACAAGCTGTTCGTACGCTGAACAACGCGGGCAGCGCCCGTTTTACGCCTGGTGACAACAACAATGAACGACACCACTCTCGACGCGCCGCAGCTGTCGCGGCGCAATCTGCTCAAGGTCGGCCTGCTGGGCACGGCGCTGCTCGGCACCGCCGGGCTGACCGCCACCCTCAGCGGCTGCTCGGCCAGCACGCCAGCCAATGGCTACCTGATCCTGCGCAGCAGCGACCTGCCCTTTCTGCGCGCACTGATCCCGGTGATGCTCGACGGCGCCGTCAGCGCCGAGCAGATGCCGCAGGCCATCGATGGGACGCTGAAGAGCCTCGACACCAGCCTGGCGCACCTGTCGCCGGAGATGCTCAAACTCACCGTGCAGCTGTTCGACGTGCTCGCCCTGCCCATCACCCGCGGCCCGCTGACCGGGGTCTGGGGCAGCTGGGACAACGCCAGCGCCGATGACGTGCGCAACTTCCTCGCGCGCTGGCAGAACAGCAGCCTGAGCCTGCTGCGCATGGGCCACGCCTCGCTGCTGCAACTGGTAATGATGGCCTGGTACAGCCGCTCGGAGGCCTGGGCGCATTGCGGCTATCCGGGGCCGCCCACCGTCTGAAGACGTGTCGCGGCTCCCGTAGGGTGCGCCATGCGCACCACAAAGCGGGGTTGTGCCTCGGTGCGCGCAGCGCACCCTACCCGCCCCGTCTCGCTCGCTGTGAATGACAAGAAGAGAGCCTGAAATGCCCGTACCCGATCTGTTCAAGCAAGGCCTGGCCAGGGGCTGGAAAACATACGACGGTTCGCGTCTGGAAAACGACCTGACCCTGGAAGTCGATGTCGCCATCGTCGGCAGCGGCGCCGGTGGCGGCACCACGGCGGAAATCCTCAGCGCCGCCGGTTACAAGGTGCTGCTGATCGAGGAAGGTCCGCTCAAGACCAGCGACGACTTCAAGATGCGCGAGGCCGATGCCTACCCGACCCTCTATCAGGAGGGCATCGGCCGCATGAGCAAGGACGGCGCCATCACCATCCTGCAGGGCCGCGCCGTTGGCGGCACCACGCTGGTCAACTGGACCAGCAGCTTCCGCACGCCGCCGCAGACCCTGGCGCACTGGGCCGAGGTGCATGGGGTGAAGGGCCATGACGTCGAGTCCATGGCGCCCTGGTTCGAGAAGATGGAGCAGCGCCTGGGCGTCGCGCCCTGGGCGGTGCCACCGAATGCCAACAACGAGGTGCTGCGCAGCGGTTGCGACAAGCTCGGCTATCACTGGGCGCCGATCCCGCGCAACGTGCGCGGCTGCTGGAACCTCGGCTACTGCGGCATGGGCTGCCCGACCAACGCCAAGCAGTCGATGCTGGTCACCACCATCCCCGCCACCCTCGACGCCGGCGGCGAGCTGCTCTACCTGGCGCGCGCCGACAAGCTGCTGATCGAAGGCGACAAGGTGGTCGGCATCGACTGCCTGGGCATGGACGAGCGCTGCGTGGCCCCCAACGGCAAGCGCATCCGGATCAAGGCGCGGCACTACGTGCTGGCCGGCGGCGGCATCAATACGCCCGGCATCCTGCTGCGCTCCAATGCGCCCGACCCGCACCAGCGCGTCGGCCGGCGCACCTACCTGCACCTGGTGAACTTCTCCGCGGCGCAGTTCGAGCAGGTCATCAACCCCTTCTACGGTGCGCCGCAGTCGGTCTATTCCGACCATTTCCAGTGGGACGACGGCACCGGCGGGCGCCTCTCCTACAAACTGGAAGTGCCGCCGCTGCAACCGGCCCTGACCGCCACCCTGCTCGGCGACTTCGGTCGCGCGAATGCCATGCGCATGGCGCAACTGCCGCACACCAACGTGATGCTCGCCCTGCTGCGCGACGGTTTCCACGAAGACAGCGCCGAAGGCCGCGTGGAGCTGCGCGGCGACGGCAGCCCGGTGCTCGACTACCAGATGACCGACTACACCTGGGACGGCGTGCGCCGCGCCTACCTGTCCATGGCGGAAATCCAGTTCGCCGCCGGTGCCAAGGCGGTGATGCCGACCCATGCCGATGCGCGTTACGTCGGCAGCTGGAAGGAGGCCCGGGACATGATCGAGAACCTCGACCTGGCGCTGTATCGCACCCGCCTGGGCAGCGCCCACGTGATGGGCGGCTGCGCCATGGGCGAGGATGCGCAGCAGGCGGTGGTCGACAGCCTCGGCCGCCACCATCACCTGGCCAACCTGTCGATCCATGACGGTTCGCTGTTTCCCACCAGCATCGGCGCCAACCCGCAGCTGTCGATCTATGGCCTGACCGCCAAGCTCGCCACCCTGCTGGGCGAACGCCTGAGGGCCTGAGATGAGCAAGCTGATCGCCGTTCTGCTGCTGGTGGCCGGTGTCATCCATCTGCTGCCGCTGGTCGGCGTGCTAGGGGGTGAACGCCTCAATGCGCTGTACGGCATCGCCCTGGACGAGCCCAACCTGCAGATCCTCATGCGCCACCGCGCCGTGCTCTTCGGTCTGCTCGGCGCGCTGCTGGTGGCCGCTGCCTTCATCCCGGCGCTGCGCAGCGCGGCGCTGATCGGCGGGCTGATCAGCGTGCTCGCCTTTCTCCTGCTGGCATGGAGCGCGCCTGTCTACAACGAGGCTCTGCGCCGTGTGGTGATCGCCGACTGGATCGCCCTCGCCTGCCTGCTGCCCGCGCTGCTCCTGCATCTGCGCGGCAACTGAGCTTTCGTCGCGCTTGGCCGCAAGGGAAACGCTGCGCTACCATCCGCGACTCTTGCCGCCTCGAACAGGACGAAGCGATGAATCGAGTGTTGTACCCGGGTACCTTCGACCCCATCACCAAAGGCCATGGCGATCTGGTCGAACGCGCCGCGCGACTTTTCGATCACGTCATCATCGCCGTTGCCGCCAGCCCCAAGAAGAACCCGCTGTTCCCGCTGGAACAACGCGTCGAGCTGGCCCGTGAGGTGACCAAGCACCTGCCGAATGTCGAAGTGGTGGGTTTCTCCTCGCTGCTGGCGCACTTCGTCAAGGAACAGGGCGCCAACGTGTTCCTGCGCGGCCTGCGTGCGGTGTCCGACTTCGAGTACGAGTTCCAGCTGGCCAACATGAACCGCCAACTGGCGCCGGATGTGGAAAGTCTGTTCCTCACCCCGTCGGAAAAGTACTCCTTCATCTCCTCGACCCTGGTGCGCGAGATCGCGGCCCTGGGCGGCGATATCTCCAAGTTCGTCCATCCGGCCGTCGCCGACGCACTCAACGCGCGCTTTCAAAAGAACTGAGTCCGGAACGTCGTAGGGTGCGCCGTGCGCACCTGATGGCAGCAGTGCACTCAAGTTCAAGGCAAGGCCGCATGGCGCGCCTGCCGGTAATCCGGCACAATTTGCAGCATCAAAGCCCGTAAGATGTCGAAGCCAACGCCTCGACAGGAGTTGCTCCATGTCCCTGATCATCACCGACGATTGCATCAACTGCGACGTCTGCGAACCCGAGTGCCCCAACGGCGCCATTTCCCAGGGTGAGGAGATCTATGTGATCGACCCCAACCTGTGCACCGAGTGCGTCGGCCATTACGACGAGCCGCAATGCCAGCAGGTCTGCCCGGTGGACTGCATCCCGCTCGACGAGAACAACGTCGAGAGCAAGGATGAACTGATGCAGAAGTACCGCATCATCACCGGCAAGGCCTGACGCTTCCGAGGAGGCCGGCGGCCTCCTGCTTTCTCCGCGCCCGTTGCGCCCCCTCGCCCGAGCGAGGCTGTTAAGCTGCAAGCTTCCTTCAGCCGCCTCTGGTAGATCGCATGTTGCGCAAACTCCTGCTATCGACCCTGCTGCTCGGCGCCAGCCTGCTGGCCCATGCCGCCCCGCAACAACCCGCCATTGCCACCGCTCACCCCGCCGCCACTGCCGCCGCGCAGCAGATGCTCGACGCCGGCGGCAATGCCTTCGACGCCGCCGTCGCCGCCAGCGCGGCCCTGGCCGTGGTCGAGCCCTACGGCTCGGGCCTGGGTGGCGGTGGTTTCTTCCTCCTGCGCAGTGGCGGTGACACGCCTGTCTACGATTTCCTCGACGCCCGCGAGCGTGCGCCGCTGGAAGCCAAGCCGGATCTCTACGTACGTG
The DNA here is from genome assembly GCF_029834875.1 of Pseudomonas sp. GD04158. Taxonomy (NCBI): domain Bacteria; kingdom Pseudomonadati; phylum Pseudomonadota; class Gammaproteobacteria; order Pseudomonadales; family Pseudomonadaceae; genus Pseudomonas; species Pseudomonas sp. GD04158. The sequence goes on from NZ_JAODYT010000043.1 coordinate 7,374, forward strand.
ACGGCAAGGCGCAGCGCGAGCTCTCGCTCAATGGCGCGCTGGCCGCGGCCATACCGGGGCTGCCGGCAGCATTGGTCGAACTGGCCGAGAAGCACGGCCGCCTGCCGCTGAAAAGCAGCCTAGCACCAGCGATTCGCCTGGCCAACGAGGGCTTCGCGGTCGATCGCGTCTACCGTGAGCGGGCAACCTGGCGCCTGGCGGCGCTGCGCGACGACGCCGAAAGCGCCCGCCTGTTCCTCGACCAGGGCGAGGTGCCGGCAGAAGGTTACCGGCTGCGCCAGCCGGAGCTGGCGACCACCTTGCAGGCGCTGGCCGACCACGGCCGCGCCGGGTTCTATGGCGGCGAGCTGGGCAAGCGCCTGATCGCCGGCGTGCGCAAGGCAGGCGGCATCTGGAACGAGGACGATCTGGCGGAATATCGCGTGCAACGGCGCGCACCGCTGCGTTTCGCCCTCGAAGACGGCCGTGAGCTGATCAGCGCCCCACCACCTTCGGCCGGCGGCATCGCGCTGGCGCAGAGCCTGGCGATCCTGCAGCAACTGCCCTGGCGCGAGGCCGAGCCGGTGCAGCGCGTGCACTACGTGGTCGAAGCGCTGCGTCGTGCCTACCGTGACCGCGGCCTGCTCGGCGACCCGGACTTCGTCAAGAACCCGGTCGAGCAACTGCTTTCGCCGGGGCATCTGGCGGTACTGGCCGGCAGCATCGACCCCGAGCGCGCCACCCCCAGCGCCAGCCTGCCGCCTGCCGGCACCTGGCACGAGGGCGACCACACCACGCACTTCGCCGTGCTCGACACCGAAGGCAACGCGGTGGCCGCCACCCTGTCGATCAATCTGCCCTTCGGCGCCGCCTTTACCGTGCCCGGCACCGGCGTGCTGCTCAACGACGAGATGGACGATTTCGCTGCCGACGTGCAGGGCGCCAATGCCTACGGCCTGGCCGGCAGCCAGGCCAACACCATCGCAGGCGGCAAGCGCCCGCTGTCATCGATGAGCCCGAGCTTTATCGAAAGCGTGGATGAGTTCGCCGCCTTCGGCACACCGGGTGGCAGCCGCATCCCCAGCATGGTGCTGCTGTCGATGCTGGAGTACCTGGACGAGCAGCCCATCGCAAGCTGGCCGGCCGTGGCGCGCTATCACCATCAGTTCCTGCCGGATGTGATCGAGCACGAGCCGGACACCTTCAGCGACGCGCAGATCGCCGAGCTGGAGAAACGCGGCCATGAACTCAAGCGCCTGGACCGGCAGTACGGCAATCAGCAGGTGCTGCTGTGGGACAAGGCCAGCGGCGAGGTGCAGGCGGCGAGCGATCCGCGCGGGATCGGCACAGTGACACCTTGATCGGCGGGTTGTACCCGCCCTACCGAACACTGCAGTAGCCCGGATGCAATCCGGGCTACGCCTTGTGTCAGGAGAGCCGGATCAGGCTCTCCTGCTCCTCACCGAACTTGCGCAGCTCGCGGAACAGCGCCTGCTCGCTGCCCAGCATCAGCACGTTGCGCAGGCTCTGGAAGATGCGGCTGACGTAGCCCAGATCGTTCATCAGCGAGCTGGTCTGCAGACCATCCAGACGGCCGTCGCGCACTTCGGCGAACAGGCGCTGGCGGAACTTCGCATCGAAGTTCGCCGCCTGCTCGTCGAGCCAGCGCAGACGCGCCAGCCAGGCCTCCTCGGGCAGATCTGAACGCGCCAGTTCGCGCACCTCATGCAAGGTGGCGAGCAGATGGCGGCGCAGCTCCACATAGGCATCGCGCACGGCCGAAGGCGGCGCGTCGAGGTAGTGGCCGAGGTTCTTCTGCAGGTGCTTGGCGTCCTTGACCGCGTCCACCAGTTGCAGCGCCGCCAGCTGGCAACTGACCCAGAACTGCTGGTGCGCTTCGTCCATGGGCAGTTCCATGCGCCCCATGAAGCTCAGCAGGTCGCCGTACACCCCCTTGATATGAAACTGATAGAGATGCTCGGCCTCAAAGCTGCCACGTGCGGGCCTGGCCTGCAGCAACTGGTCGTCGCCCTTGGCGCGTGCCAGTTGGTCCACCGGCAGATACAGGGCATGACAGATCACCTCCAGGCTCAGGCGGCCGAGGTGCCCCAGCTCCTGCACCACCGCGCCGGACGCGGCCTCCACCGAATCCAGCGCCCGTTCGTTGAGGTAGCGCGCCCGCGTCCGCTCCGGCTCGGCGACTTTCTCGCTCGCCAGCTCGGTGATCAGTACCTGTGGCTCGCTGCGCTCCGGCAGCCAGCGGATCAGCAATTGCGCCAATCGCGTCTGCAACGGCCAGAACAGCGCCACGCCCATGGCGTTGAACAGGGTGTGGAACATCGCCAGCTGGATCAGGCTGTTCTCGCCCAGGCCCAGCGGCTCGGCCAGCGCCTGCACCAGCCAGGTCAGCGGCCCCAGCAGACAGAAGGCGAGAATGCCGCTGGTGATGTTGAACAGCACGTGCGCCAGGGCCAGGCGCTGGCCGTTGCGGTTGCCACCGAGGGAGCCGACGAAGGCGGTGGTCACGCTGCTGCCGACGTTGGAGCCGATGGCGATGGCCAGGCTCTGGCCCAATTCCAGCTGACCGCCGGCCAGGGCGGCAAGGGTCAGCATCAGCGTGGCATGGCTGGACTGCAACACCACGGTGATCGCCATGCCGATGGCGGTGAACAGCAGCGCCCCGCGCCAGCCGCCCTCCTGATAGCCGGTCATGTCCAGGCCGTCGCCGAAACTGGCGAAGCCGTCCTTGATCTGGTCGATGCCGAGAAAGATGAAGGCGATGCCCAGCACGATGCGCCCGGCTGCCTTGCTCCTGGGGCCGAAAAAACCGGCCAGCACACCGAACACCAGCAGCGGCAACGCCAGCGGACTGAGGCTGAGGTTCTGCCCGGCCAGCGCCAGCAGCCAGATGCCACTGGTGGCACCGAGATTGGCGCCGAACAGAATGGCGATGCCGCCGGCCAGCTGGATCAGCCCGGTGCTGATGAAGGCGATGGTCAGCAGCGACACCAGGGTGCTGGACTGCAGCAGCAGGGTGCCGCCGACACCGAACAGCAGGCTCTTGAAGGGGGTCGAGGTGCTGCGCCCGAGTATCTGCTCCAGCTTGCTGCCGGCCAGTTGGCGCAGGCCTTCTTCCAGGCATTGCATGCCGAACAGGAAGATCGCCAGGCCGGCGCACAGCTGCAGCCAGCCCTGGCTGAACCAGAACGAGGCGATCAGCCCCATTGCCACCAGCAGCAACATCACCCAGCGCAGGGACTTCATCACCACCGCTTCTTCCTTTTTTCGGTGTTCAAACGCAAACGGCCTCTCGCCTCCGTGGGGAGGCGAGAGGCCGCGACGAACCGATTACAGCGAATCAGTCTTGCTTGTAGCCGCTGCTGGTGCAGCCCAGGCAGCGCACGAAGGCTTCGCGCCCCGGCTCGACCACCAGCGACTGGGCTGCCTCGCCGACATTGCCGCCCAGCGCGGTGAACGGCAGGCTGACGATGAAGGCCGCGGCACCGAGGGCGGTAGCGCCGATCAGCAGCGGGCGGGCGATGACCAGGTCGCCGAACATGGCGTAGCCCTTGGGCGCCTCGACGGTGTAGAGCGGGTCGCCGCTGGCGTTCTGCTGAACCACTTCCGCCTGAGCCGGCAGCGCCAGCAGGCCAGAGGTCAGCGCCAGGACAGCAGCGGTGGTGCGGAACGGTTTCATGGATCGATCCTTCAGGTTTTTCGGGAAAGTGCCAGTAACTATAACAGCGCATTGGTAATTGTCAGCGTGACGGACGTCAATCGCCATGAAAGGCGTATTCCGGCTTTTTCGGCACGTAGGGGCGGAAGAACGTCAGCATGGCGGCCAGATCGGCTTTCTCGTCACCGGTCGGCTGGAAGGTCGGACCGATCACTACACGCCGGTTCTGGTAATCCAGCGCGCCCAGCACGATGGGTACGCCGGCGCCCAGAGCGATATGGTAGAAGCCCATTTTCCAGCGCTCGACCTTCTTGCGTGTGCCTTCCGGCGACAGCACCAGGATGAACTGGTCGTGCTCGCGAAAGGCCTGCACGGCCTGTTCGACGGTATTGAGCTGGCGATCGCGACGGATCGGGATGCCGCCCCAGCTGCGCATCAGGCCAGCGAAGGGCCAGCGAAAGATGCTGTGCTTGCCGAACCAGCGTGCGTTCAGGCGCAGCACGAACTTCAGCGCGATGAAGATCACGAAGTCCCAGTTGGAGGTATGGTGGGCGCCGATGGCGACGAACTTGTCGAGCTTCGGCAGCTCGCCCTCGATTCGCCAGCCCATGAGTGTCAGCACGCTGCGCCCCAGCCATTCGGCGGCCGGATTGCGAGGCAGGTAGTTACCGGACATCGATCAAACCTCGGTATTTTCTTGTTTTTATGCCGGAGTGCGGGCAACCCGCCCTGAGGGTCGCCCGTCAGCCGTTTTTCAACGTTGACACTTGGGACAGTACACACTCGCCCGCTGCCCCAGCTTGACCTCACGCAGCGTAGTGCCGCAGACCTTGCAGAACTCGCCGCCGCGGCCGTAGGCGAACAGCTCCTGCTGGAAGTAGCCGGGCTGGCCATCGCCGCCGACGAAGTCGCGCAGCGTGGTGCCGCCACGCTCGATGGCATGGGCGAGGATGCGCTTGATCTCCTCGGCCAGGCGCAGGTAGCGCGCCCGCGAGATCGACCCGGCTTCGCGGCGCGGATCGATGCCGGCCGCGAACAACGCCTCGGTCGCATAGATATTGCCCACCCCCACCACCACCGCGTTGTCCATGATGAAGGGCTTGACCGCCATGCTGCGGCCGCGCGAGAGCTGGAACAGCCGCTCGCCATCGAACAGGCCGCCCAGGGGTTCAGGGCCGAGCCGGGCGAGCAGTTCGTGACGCAGCGGGTCCTCGCACCACAGCAGCGCGCCGAAGCGCCGCGGATCGGTGTAGCGCAGGGCCAGGCCGGACTCCAGTTCGATATCCACATGCTCGTGCTTGGCCGCGACCAGGCCGCACTCGACCAGGCGCAAGCTGCCGGACATGCCCAGATGGCCGATCAGGCTACCGGCCTCGGCCTTGATCAGCAGGTACTTGGCGCGGCGTTCGACGCACTCGATGCGTTGGCCGGACAGACGCACGTCCAGGTCCTCGGGAATCGGCCAGCGCAGGCGGCGCTCGCGCACGATCACGCGGCTGACGCGCTGCCCTTCGAGATAGGGGGCGATACCGCGGCGGGTGGTTTCGACTTCAGGTAGTTCGGGCATGAGGGGTACGACAGGCAAAAACAGCGGTGCGCCACCTTAGCAGGAGCGGGGTGCGCGACGGTAGGGGGCGCACGGCCCGGGCGGCCCCGCGAAACCCTGGTATCTACAGCACCGCCAGATCGCGAATGCTCTCGCGCAGGTTTTCGAAGTCGTAGCCCGACAGGCCGACGTACTCGAGGATCGGCTGCTCGATGCACTGCCACTCCAGGTCCACCGCCTGCCCGCCGAGTACGCGGTGGGTTTCGCAGATGTGCTCGGCCATCTTGAGTATCGCCAGCAGGGTCTTGAGCTGCGCATCGCGGCCGGACTCGTCGCTGAAGATCGCCCAGGCGTTGTGGTGGTTGGCGATCACCTCGCACAGGTGCTCGGGCAGACGCCAGGAGCGCGCGGTGAAATACCCCACCACCGCGTGGTTGGTATTGAGCAGACGGTTTTCCGTATCGACCACCCTGAGCACGTCGCCGGTGCTGGCATAGGCCTCCTCCAGCACCTCCATGTAATTGGCGAAGCGCTTGAGCATCAGCGGAATGCCGCAATTGTGGAACAGTCCCAGGCTGTAGGCCTCGTCCGGGGAGTGGTAGCCGATGCGCTTGGCCAGGGTCAGGCAGGTCATGGCCACGTCCTGGGCGCTGTCCCAGAAGCGGTTGAGCACCAGAATGGCCTCGTCGGTCAGCTCGCCCTTGATCGACTGCGCATTGATCAGGTTGATCACCGTATGGCAGCCCAGCAGATTCACCGCCTGCTGGATCGAGGCGATGCGGTTGGCCAGGCCGAAATGCGCCGAGTTGACGATCTTCAGCAGCGCGCCGGAAAGGCCGGGGTCCTGGCTGATCAGCCGGGCGATGGCCTTCAGATCCGGGCTGGGCATGACCTGCTCCATCTGCAGATCGACCATGATCTGCGGCTGCGGCGGCACGCTGATGCCTTGCAGGGCTTGCTGGATCTGCTCGGCGGAAAGTTCGTAGGCCATGGGACGACTGCGGGAAGTGAGAAAAGGCCCACAGTTTAGCCAATGGCCACCATCCCCCGCAGCCGACTTTTGTAACCGCCTGGCGGCCGCGCAACCGGCTATAATCCCGCTCTTTTTCCCGCGGAGCCCGAACCCATGTCTTCCCTGCCCAGCCTGCGCCTGAAAGCCAACGCCGACCGACGCCTGCGCGCCGGCCATCTGTGGGTCTACAGCAACGAGATCGATGTGGCCGCTACGCCGCTGCACGGTTTTGCCGCTGGCGACCAGGCCCTACTCGAAGCGGCCGGCGGCAAGCCGCTGGGCATCGTTGCCATGAGCCCGAACAACCTGATCTGCGCCCGCCTGCTGTCGCGTGACGTCAAGCACGTGCTGGACAAGTCGCTGCTGGTGCATCGCCTCAACGTCGCCCTGAGCCTGCGCGAGCGCCTGTTCGACAAGCCCTGCTACCGCCTGGTGTATGGCGACTCCGACCTGCTGCCGGGTCTGGTGGTCGACCGTTTCTTCGACATCCTAGTGGTGCAGCTGGCCTCGGCCACCATGGAGGCGCACAAGGACGACGTGCTCGCCGCGCTGATCCAGGTGCTCAAGCCCAGCGGCATCCTGTTCAAGAACGACTCCAGCGCGCGCGACGCCGAAGGCCTCGAGCGCTACGTGGAAACCGCCTACGGCCAGGTGCCGGAGTGGGTCGCCCTGGAAGAGAACGGCGTGAAGTTCGAAGCGCCGGTGATCGAAGGGCAGAAAACCGGCTGGTTCTACGATCACCGCATGAACCGCGCGCGCCTGGCGCCCTACGTCAAGGGCAAGCGCGTGCTCGACCTGTTCAGCTACATCGGCGGCTGGGGCGTGCAGGCGGCGGCGTTCGGCGCCAGCGAAGTGTTCTGCGTGGACGCCTCCGGCTTCGCCCTCGACGGCGTGGAGCGCAACGCCACGCTCAATGGCTTCGCCGAAAGGGTCACCTGCGTGGAAGGCGACGTGTTCGCCGCCTTGCGTGAGCTGAAATCCGCCGAAGAGCGCTTCGACGTGGTGATCGCCGATCCACCCGCCTTCATCAAGCGCAAGAAGGACATCAAGAACGGCGAGGCCGCCTACCGCCGCCTCAACGAAACCGCCATGCGCCTGCTCAACAAGGACGGCATCCTGGTCAGCGCCAGCTGCTCCATGCACCTGGAGGAGGACAACCTGCAGAACATCCTGCTGACCAGCGCACGCCATCTGGATCGCAACATCCAGCTGCTCGAGCGCGGCGCCCAGGGCCCGGATCACCCGGTACACCCGGCCATCGCCGAGACGCGCTATATCAAGAGCCTGACCGTACGCCTGCTGCCGAACAGCTGAGCAATGCGACCTGAGGTGGGATAGCGGCGCATAACCCACCGAGACAGAGGCAGCAGGTAGCCCGGATGAAATCCGGGAACGGTCTGCCCGAGACACTGCCCCGGATTGTATCCGGGCTACGGTCTGGTGGCGGGTCGCGGCGCAACGGCCATGTGATCGGCAACCGCGCCCGCCCCAGGCTCGGGCGACACGCACCAGCCCAGTGCGTGTCGTCAGGTGCCTTCCGTCTTCCCGCCTGTTACTTCCTTCCACACCCACTCTGCACACCTGCCCAGGCTGAACTAGGCTTCATCCAGCGAAACAGAGCGCCAGCGACCCACCCGGGTCGTCTGGCTTGCTTATTGCTTTTGGCTATTTACATAACGAACGGCCTACACGATAGGGCCGCATCGATTCAGGATGTTGGAGCCGGCCACGAGCTGGCTCCAGATTGCGGGTGATGGGGAGGACTATGGCTGCGCAGGCTGGGAACGACGCGTTCCTGCGATTCACCAACGTGAAGAAGACCTACGACCACAAGACGCTGGTGGTCAAGGATTTCAACCTCAACGTGGCCAAGGGCGAATTCATCACCCTGCTCGGCCCCTCGGGCTCGGGCAAGACCACCTGCCTGATGATGCTCGCCGGTTTCGAGGACGTGACCAGCGGCGAGATCCTGATCAACGGCCGCAACGTCACCAGCATCGCCCCCTACGACCGCAACATCGGCATGGTCTTCCAGCAGTACGCGCTGTTCCCGCACATGACCATCCGCGAGAACCTGGCCTACCCGCTGAAGATCCGCAAGCTGCCCAAGGACGAAATCCGCGCCAAGGTCGAGGACTACCTCGCCCTGGTTGAGCTGCAGGCCTTCGGCGGCCGCTACCCCGGCCAGCTCTCCGGCGGTCAGCGCCAGCGCGTGGCCCTGGCCCGCGCACTGATCTTCGCCCCGGACATCGTGCTGATGGACGAGCCGCTCGGCGCGCTGGACAAGAAGCTGCGCGAGCAGATGCAGTTCGAGATCAAGCGCCTGCACGAGCAGCTCGGCTTCACCGTGATCTACGTGACCCACGACCAGACCGAAGCGCTGACCATGAGCGACCGCATCGCCGTGTTCAACAACGGCGTGGTGCAGCAGTGCGCCGCGCCGCACGTGCTCTACGAGCGCCCGGCCAACCTGTTCGTCGCCGACTTCATCGGCGAGAGCAACAAGCTGGCCGGGGTGATCGAAAGCGTCGCCGACGACAGCGTGCAGGTGCGTCTGGACGATGGCGGCCTGGTCCGGACGCTGAAGGCCAACTGCACCGAGGTCGGCCAGCCGACCACGGTGTCGGTACGCCCGGAGAAGCTCAACTTCACCGACCGCCTCGGCGGCAGCGGCAACCAGGTCAAGGCGCGCTTCGTCACCCGCCACTACGTCGGCGAATACATCCGCTACCACTTCGAGACCGCCAGCGGCAGCGAGCTGGTGGTGAAGAACCTCAACGACAGCTCGGCCCCGCACCTCAGCGCGCATGACGAAGTCGCCCTCGCCTGGCTGCCGGAAGACAGCCAGGCCCTGGATCGATCGGAAGTCCCACCCCACAACTAGTAGAAGCAAATGGAGCACAGCAATGGCTAGATCACTGACTACCAGCGTTTCCACCTTCGCCCTGGTGGCGGCACTGGGACTCACCGCGAGCACTGCAACGGCCCAGGACAGCCTCACCGTGGTGTCCTGGGGCGGCGCCTATGGCGCGGCGCAGAAGAAGCATGTCATCGACCCCTATCAGAAGGAAACCGGGGTCAAGGTGCTGTTCGAGGACTACTCCGGCGGCGTCGCCGAGATCAAGGCACAGGTCGAGTCGGGCAACATCCAGTGGGACGTGGTCGACTTCGAGGTGATCGACCTCGAGCGCGCCTGCTCCGAAGGCCTGCTGGAAAGCCTCGACCACAGCGCCCTGCCGCCCGGCATCGACGGCACCCCGGCCGCGCAGGACTTCATCCCCGAAGCCCTGGCCAGCGAGTGCGCGGTGGGCAATATCGTCTGGTCGGTGGTGTTCGCCTACAACCAGAACACCATCGGCGGCACCAAGGCTGCCAGCATTCAGGACTTCTTCGACACCAGCAAGATTCCCGGCAAGCGCGCCATGCGCAAGCGCCCGCAGGTGAACATGGAGTGGGCGCTGCTGGCCGATGGCGTGGCGCCCGCCGAAGTCTACGAGGTGCTCGCCACCCCCGAAGGCCAGCAGCGCGCCTTCGACAAGCTGGCCAGCATCAAGAAGGACATCGTCTGGTTCGACTCCTGGTCGCAGGCGCCGCAGCTGCTCAATGACGGCGGCGCCGTGCTGGTGCAGTCGGCCAACGGCCGCTTCTACGACGCCATCGTGCAGGAGAAGAAACCCTTCGAGATCGTCTGGGACGGCCACGTCTACGACCTCGACGCCTGGGCCATCGTCAAGGGCTCGAAGAAGAAGGACCTGGCCATGGAGTTCATCAAGTACGCCACCGGCTCCAAGCCGCTGGCCGGCATGCCGGACGTGGCCTACGGCCCGACCCGCAAGTCGTCCATGCCGCTGGCCGACCAGAGCGCGACCCCGCACCTGCCCACCGCCCACCTGGACAAAGGCATCCAGGCCGGCTCGGAGTTCTGGGCCGACTACGGCGAATCGCTGGGCGAGAAGTTCAACGAGTGGCTGTTGAAGTAAAGGCCATCGGCTCCCCTCTCCCACTTGTGGGAGAGGGAGCTATTTAGGGGCTCGCTGTACGCCCTGCTTTTCGGAGTAACACCTTGTCATCGCTCACCACCAGCGAAGCCGGCCAAGCCGCCAGTGCCCGCCGCAAGAAGCGCCTCACCGCCTTCCTGTTCGTGGCGCCGCTGCTGCTGTTCATCCTCGTCACCTTCGTCGCCCCCATCGGCAGCATGCTGTGGCGCAGCGTGTATCACCCGACGGTGGCCGAGCTGATCCCCCTGACCCTGGCCGAACTGGAGCGCTGGGACGATCACAAGCAGTTGCCGGACGAACGCACGCTGAGCGTGTTCGTCAGCGAACTGCACGCCCTCGACAAGCAGCGCCTGTCCGGCAAGCTGTCCGAGGAGTTCAACCGCGCCTTCACCGGCATGTCCAGCGTGGTCAAATCCACCGCACGGCGCATCGGCCGGATGGATGCCGAAGCATTGTCGAGCCAGGGCGTCGAGACCCTGCTCGAGAGCCACCGCAACTGGAGCCGCCCCGAGCTGTGGTACGCCATCGAACGTGCCGGCAAGGTCTACACCTACGACTACTACCTGACCGCCCTGGACCTGGAGCTGCATCCCGATGAAGGCATCCAGGTGCGCCAGGACACGCAGATCTATCTGCAGCTGTACTCCAAGACCCTGAACATGGCGCTGGTCATCACCCTGCTCTGCGCCCTGCTCGGCTACCCGCTGGCCTATTACCTGGCCGGCCTGCCGTCGAATCGCGCCAACCTGCTGCTGGTGCTGGTACTGCTGCCGTTCTGGACCTCACTGCTGGTGCGCACCACCTCATGGATCGCGCTGCTGCAGACCAACGGCGTGATCAATTCCACGCTCATGGGCATCGGCCTGATCAGCCAGCCCTTCGAGATGCTCTACACCTCGTTCGCCACCGTGGTGGCGATGACCCACATCCTGCTGCCGTTCATGATCCTGCCGCTGTACAGCGTGATGCGCGGCATCGACCCCAGCTACCTGCGCGCCGCCCTGAGCCTGGGCGACAAGCCGATCCCGGCCTTCGCCCGCATCTACTTCCCCATGACCCTGCCCGGCCTCAGCGCCGGAGCGCTCCTGGTGTTCATCATCTCGGTGGGCTACTACATCACCCCGGCGCTGGTGGGCGGCACGGACGGGCAGATGATCAGCAACATCATCGCCTTCCACATGCAGCGCTCGAACAACTGGGAGCTGGCCGCCGCACTGGGCTCGCTGCTGCTGGGGCTGATCCTGCTGCTGTACTGGGTCTACGACCGCTTCGTTGGCGCCAGCAATATCAAGTTGGGATGACGAGACGATGAAGATCCCCGCCTACTACGGTTTCTGGCACCACCTCGGCAACTGGCTGCTCAAGGTCAGTTCCTGGCTGGTGCTGCTGTTTCTGATCCTGCCGATCCTGGTGATCGTGCCGCTGTCGTTCAATGCCGAGCCGTTCTTCAGCTTCACCGAAGGCATGCTCACGCTGGACCCGGAGGCCTACTCGCTGCGCTGGTATCGGGAGATTCTCAACGACCCGAAATGGATCCTGGCGATCAAGAACAGCTTCGTCATCGGCATCTTCGCCACCGTCCTGGCCACGGTGCTCGGCACCTGCGCCGCGGTGGGCCTGGCGCGCGACGACATGCCGTATCGCCGCTTCATCACCGCCCTGCTGCTGTCGCCGATGATCGTGCCCCTGATCATCACCGCCGCCGGCATGTTCTTCTTCTACTCCAACCTCGGCCTGGCCGGCAGCTACCTGGGGGTGATCCTCGCCCACGCCGCGCTCGGCACGCCCTTCGTGATCATCACCGTCACCGCCACGCTCACCGGCTTCGACTACAGCCTGGCGCGCGCCGCCCTGAACCTGGGCGCCACACCGCTGCGGGTGTTCTTCGACATCATCATGCCGCTGATCCGCCCCGGGGTGATCAGCGGCGCGCTGTTCGCCTTCATCACCTCGTTCGACGAGGTGGTGGTGATCCTGTTCATGGCCGGCCCGCAGCAGCGCACCATTCCGCGGCAGATGTTCTCGGGCCTGCGCGAGCAGATCAACCCGAGCATCCTGGCCATCGCCACCCTGCTGATTCTGGTGTCCATCGCGCTCTTGGTAACCATCGAACTGCTGCGCCGCCGCGCCGAACGCCTGCGCGGCATCGAAATTCCGACCTGATGCCCCGCCCCGCAGGGCGGAGCATCCCGCGCCGCTAGAACCCGCGGCGCTCCACCGACCACAGCAGGCTGCTGCACAGGCTGCACAAGGTGCCGTAGAAGGTGCCGCGTGCACTCTGGTCGTCCATCAGCTGGAAGCGGAACCAGGCGGTGCTGGGGCCGCGGTAGGCACCGCCGTCGCCGACCGGCTCGAAGTGGCTGACGTAACGCCGCTCACCCCAGAACACCGGCACGTTGGCGCGCAAGTAGACCGGCTGGGCGTTGAGGTAGGGAATGGCGATGGTGTCGCCACCACCGGACATCAGAAACATCGGCCCCTGCTGGCGACGCTGCGAGGCGCTGTCGTGCCCCAGGCCGATGGTGTAGGGCTGGATCGGCGCCGTGGTGCGCACCCGGGTGTCCTGCCCGGCCATGATCGAACCGCCGCCGCCCTGGGAATGCCCGGAGGTACCGACTCGCCCGGTATTGAGCTTGCCGGCGTAGGTGCCGTAGGGGTTGTCGTTCTCCCGCACCAGATAGTCCAGGCAGGCCAGCATTTCCCGGCCCGTGCCGGCGTTGGAGGTTTCCGCCGCCGCCACCACGAAGCCGTGGCTGGCCCAGTGCGACAGCAGCCCGGCATAGGTCGACGGCCCGGTACCGGTGCCATTGCCCCAGAGAATCACCGGATGGCGCACGCCGCCCTGCCCCAGGTTGCTGGGCCGGTAGATGCGACAGCTTGGCCCCTCGCTCTGGTTACTGGTGGCGTACGGACCACTGCGGTCGAAATTGGCTACGGCCGGAAATGGCGCTCCCGGCGTATCCGGCAGGGGAGCGGCCAAGGCGGTGGAGCAGACCAGCAGGCAGGCGGCCGCCAGGCCACCGAGTTTCAAGTCGAGCATCGGAAGGTTCCTCGTTCCATTGTTGTTGTACGAGTCGCCATCGCCCTGCGAACCACCACATCGGCAGAGCGGCGCAGCACACATCCTTGCGCTGGCGAGTGCGGGCGCCGATGGAGCAGAGCGCACCATCGCGCAGCCTAGATGACCTTAAGGTCAGGCCAGCAGTCGCCCGAACGGCGCAACCGGATGAACGGCATCGCACCAAGGAACGACGGCCACCTGCACCGGCAATCAGTCGCGCCTTGGCGCTGCGCCGGTGGCGGGCGTAGAATCGGAGCATTCCTCGCCACCATCCCCTGGCGGGCCCTGAGCACGGGCCAGACGCGCGCCCACCCGCGGCGTCCTGCGGCCCCGCCGAACGCACGGCCACCTTCCGTTTGCATCCGGTTCAGTCGACGCTCACCATACGAACATCACCTGATCAGCCGCAGGAACCGTGTCATGCCCGATTACCGCTCGAAAACCTCCACCCACGGCCGCAACATGGCCGGCGCCCGTGCCCTGTGGCGCGCCACCGGGATGAAGGACGAAGACTTCAAGAAGCCGATCATCGCCATCGCCAACTCCTTCACCCAGTTCGTGCCTGGCCACGTGCACCTGAAGGACCTCGGCCAGCTGGTCGCCCGCGAGATCGAGAAGCACGGCGGCGTGGCCAAGGAATTCAACACCATCGCCGTGGACGACGGCATCGCCATGGGCCACGACGGCATGCTCTATTCGCTGCCGAGCCGCGAGATCATCGCCGACTCCGTCGAATACATGGTCAACGCCCACTGCGCCGACGCCATCGTCTGCATCTCCAACTGCGACAAGATCACCCCCGGCATGCTGATGGCCGCCCTGCGCCTGAACATCCCGGTGGTGTTCGTCTCCGGCGGGCCGATGGAAGCCGGCAAGACCAAGCTGGCCAACCACGGCCTGGACCTGGTCGACGCCATGGTGGTGGCGGCCGACGATTCCTGCTCCGACGAGAAAGTCGCCGAATACGAGCGCAGCGCCTGCCCGACCTGCGGCAGCTGCTCCGGCATGTTCACCGCCAATTCGATGAACTGCCTGACCGAGGCCCTGGGCCTGTCGCTGCCGGGCAACGGCTCGACCCTGGCCACCCACGCCGATCGCGAGCAGCTGTTCCTGCGCGCCGGGCGCCTGGTCGTCGAGCTGTGCCAGCGCTACTACGGCGAGGGCGACGAGTCGGTGCTGCCGCGCAACGTCGCCAGCTTCAAGGCGTTCGAGAACGCCATGACCCTGGACATCGCCATGGGTGGTTCCACCAACACCATCCTGCACCTGCTGGCCGCCGCCCAAGAGGCCGAGCTGGCCTTCGACCTGCGCGACATCGATCGCCTGTCGCGCAAGGTGCCGCAGCTGTGCAAGGTGGCGCCGAACATCCAGAAGTACCACATGGAAGACGTGCACCGCGCCGGCGGCATCTTCTCCATCCTCGGCGAGCTGGCCCGTGGCGGCCTGCTGCACACCGACGTGCCGACCGTGCACAGCCCGAGCATGGCCGACGCCATCGCCCAGTGGGACATCACCCAGACCCGCGACGAGAAGGTGCACACCTTCTTCAAGGCCGGCCCGGCCGGTATCCCGACCCAGGTCGCCTTCAGCCAGAGCACCCGCTGGGACACCCTGGACGATGACCGCGAGAACGGCTGCATCCGCTCGGTCGAGCACGCCTATTCGCAGGAGGGTGGCCTGGCGGTGCTGTACGGCAACATCGCCCTGGACGGCTGCGTGGTGAAGACCGCTGGCGTGGATGAATCCATCCACGTCTTCGAAGGCACGGCGAAGATCTTCGAAAGCCAGGACAGCGCGGTCAAAGGCATCCTCGCCGACGAAGTGAAGGCCGGCGACATCGTCATCATCCGCTACGAAGGCCCGAAAGGCGGCCCGGGCATGCAGGAAATGCTCTACCCGACCAGCTACCTGAAGTCCAAGGGCCTGGGCAAGGTCTGCGCCCTGCTCACCGACGGCCGCTTCTCCGGCGGCACTTCGGGCCTGTCCATCGGCCACGCCTCGCCGGAAGCCGCCGCCGGCGGCGCCATCGGCCTGGTCAAGGACGGCGACAAGGTGCTGATCGACATCCCCAACCGCAGCATCAACCTGCTGGTGTCGGATGAAGAGCTGGCCGTGCGCCGCGCCGAGCAGGACAAGAAGGGCTGGAAGCCGGTGCAGCCGCGCGCGCGCAAGGTCTCGACCGCGCTCAAGGCCTACGCCCTGCTCGCCACCAGCGCCGACAAGGGCGCGGTACGCGACAAGGCGATGCTGGACGGCTGATCGCTGCTGCACACGAAAGCCCGGCCACCGTGCCGGGCTTTTTCTTGCCCACGGCCTTTGCATCGGAGCGCAATCGGCCGCAAGCTGGCCGCTCGCTCACACAGGAGTCACCCATGCGCATCGGCCTGATCGCCGACACCCACAACCTGCTGCGCCCCGAAGCGCTGGCAGCGCTGCATAGCGTCGATCATCTGATCCACGCTGGCGATATCGGTGGGCCGCATATTCTCGCCGAACTGCAGCGCATCGCGCCGCTGTCGGTGGTGCGCGGCAACAATGATGACCAGGCCTGGGCCGACGCCATTCCTGAGCAATTGGTCCTGCGCTTCGATGCGGTCAGCCTTTATGTACTGCACGATCTCAAGCAATTGGCCATCGATCCCAAGGCCGAAGGCATCGACGTGGTAATCGCCGGGCATTCGCACAAGCCGCTGCAGGAAGAGCGCGATGGCGTGCTCTACCTCAACCCCGGTAGCGCCGGCCCGCGACGCTTCAAGCTGCCCATCGGCGTGGGCATCCTGCATATCGAGGATGGCCGGGTACGAGCCGAGCTGATCACACTGCAGGTCTGATGCGGGAGCTGGAATTGGTGGGCTGAAGCGGATCGCCGCCCGGCCCACCCTACTCGATCGGGCAGGGCTGTAGGCTGGGCTTCAGCCCACCAGTCAAAACACCACGCCAGCAAGGCAGATGAACGAGTCCCATCCACCCTGCTGTGACATTCGACCTTGAAAAACGCCATGGGCGAAGCCATCTAGGCAGATACGGCCTTTCAGCGCCGACCCCATTCCCGCCTGATGGAGAACCCCATGACCCTCGACGAGCTCAACGCCATTCCCGGCGTGACCGCCAAGCCCGACGTCGCCACCGCCGACTTCGTCTACAACCACACCATGATCCGCGTGAAGGATCTGCAGAAATCCCTGGACTTCTACACCCGCGTGCTGGGCTTCACCCTGCTGGAGAAGAAGGATTTCCCCGACGCCGAGTTCAGCCTGTACTTCCTCGCCTTGATCGCCGACAAATCGCAGATCCCGGCCGATCCGGCCGCCCGCCATCAGTGGCGCAAGTCCATCCCCGGTGTGCTGGAGCTGACCTATAACTACGGCACCGAGAAAGACCCGGAATTTGCCTACCACAGCGGCAACAGCGACCCGCGCGGCTTCGGCCACCTGTGCGTGTCGGTGCCGGACATCAAGGCGGCCTGCCAGCGTTTCGAAGACCTCGGTGTGCCCTTCCAGAAGCGCCTGACCGACGGGCGCATGCGCGACATCGCCTTTATCAAGGACCCGGACGGCTACTGGGTGGAGATCATCCAGTTCACCGAAGTGATCTGACGCTCGAACCTAGCGAGGGGCTGCCTCCCGCGAGGCTGCCCCACGTCGTCGCAGGGATCAACTGACGCCGACGTAACGATCGGCCCGGTGATTGATCGCCAGCACCAGATTGAGCATCACCGCCCCCAGCACCGAGAGCAGCACCTTGTCTGGCGACACCACGAAGATGGCCGCCAGCACGATACTCGCGTCGATGGCCATCTGCACCGCACCCGCACGAAAGCCGAAGCGTTCCTGCATGTACAGGGCGAGAATGTTCACCCCGCCCAGGCTGGCGCGATGGCGGAACAACATGAGCAACCCCAGGCCCATCGCAGCGCCACCGAACAATGCGGCATAAAGCGCGCTGAGGTGAGCGAAGGCGACCCAGTGCGGCGTCGCCTCGGCCAGCAGCGAAACCAGCAGCACCGCGCAACCGGTACGCAGGGTGAAGCCCCAGCCCATGCGCCAGATACCGAGCAGGTAGAACGGCAGGTTGACCAGGCAGAACACCAGCCCGAACGACCAGCCGGCCTGATAGTTGGCCAGAAAGGCGATGCCGACGGTGCCGCCGGTGAGCAGGCCGGCATGCGTATAAAAGGCGATGCCCAAGGCCACCAGGGCGGTGCCGAACAGCAAGGCCAGCGCATCCTCCCACAGCGGGTGGCGCACGAAGAGTGCAGCGACGGCGCTCGGGCGCTCGTCGACGGGTGATTGATCAGTCATCGAAAATTCCTGCAGCAACATTCAAATTACGGCAGAGGCAAGGCAATGGCTGTCTTGCGCGCTGGTGGGATCAGGCGGCAGAGACAGCCGGAACGGTCGTTATGCTTATGCGCCGCGCCGTTCCCACACTTCGAAGGCGTAGAAGGGCGTCTCGGCGGAGGCCGGATGCTCGACGCTGGAGGTCATGCGCCAGGCCGACTCGTCGATTTGCGGAAAGAACGCATCACCCTCAGGCTCGAGGCCGACCCGGGTCAGATACAGGCGATCGGCCTGTTCCAGGCCCAGCTCATAGAGCTGCGCGCCGCCGATCAGCATCAGTTCCTCGGCATCCTCTTCACGCGCCCAAACATCGGCGCGCTCGATGGCCGCTTCCAGGGTGGCGAATACCTCGGCGCCCTCCAGGGTCAGGCCCGGCTGGCGGCTGACCACCAGATTGAGCCGGCCCGGCAGCGGGCGACCGAGCGAATCCCAGGTCTTGCGCCCCATGATGATCGGCTTGCCCAGCGTCAGGGCCTTGAAGTGCTTGAGATCCGCCGGCAGATGCCAGGGCAGTTGGTTGTCGCGGCCGATCACGCGGTTGTCGGCGAGGGCGGCGATCAGGCAGAGGGGCAGTGTCGTTTTCATGGCCGCGAGCATAGCAGAGCGCCCCGCGCACCCGCAGCCCACCTTTGGCTTTGCCGAATGGCGCACAGAACCGTCTAGGCTTGGACCTCTGTAGCAGAATCGTCACCCTTGCCGGTGCAGGCTTGGGTTTCCATCCCCGTGCAAGGAGGTACCACCATGTTGACCAAACCGCTTCGCAGCTGGCTGCTCTGCGCCGGCCTGTTGCTACCGACCCTCGGCCTCGCCGCGCCAGCCAAGCCCGACAGCGTGCAGGCCGCCATCGACTGGGCGCAGCAACAGCCCCTGGCGCACAAGGGCAAGCCCCATGGCGACGCCAAACCGCTGGTCATCGCCCACCGCGGCGCCAGCGGTTACGTCCCCGAACACACCCTGGCGGCCTACGCCCTGGCCATCCTGCAGGGCGCGGATTACGTCGAGCCGGACCTGGTGATGACCCGCGACGGCCAGCTGGTGGCCCGTCATGACAACGAGCTGGGGCTGACCACCGACGTGGCACAGCGTCCGGAGTTCGCCAACCGCAAGCGCACCCAGACGGTGGACGGCGTCAGCCTGGAGGGCTGGTTCAGCGAGGACTTCAGCCTGGCCGAACTCAAGACCCTGCGCGCCATCGAACGCATCCCGCAGGTGCGCCCGGCCAATACCCGTTTCGACGGCCAGTTCGAGATCCCAACCCTGCAGGAGATCATCGACCTGGTGAAGAGCCTGCAACTCAGCCAGCAGCGGGTCATCGGCCTGTACCCGGAAACCAAGCACCCGACCCACTTCCAGCAGATCGGCCTGGCCATGGAGCAGCCACTGGTCAAGGTGCTTAAGCGCAACGGTTACAACAGCGCCAAGGCGCCGGTGTACATCCAGTCCTTCGAGGTGGAGAACCTCAAGACCCTCAGCCGTCTGACCCAGGTGCGCCTGGTGCAACTGCTGTGGACCGAGGGCCAGCCCTATGACCAGCAGGTGCTCGGCACCGGTCTGAGCTACGCGCAGATGATCACGCCCAAGGGCCTGAAGGCCATCGCCCGCTACGCCAGCGGCATCGGCCCGGAGAAAGGCATGGTCATCCCGCGCGACGCCGCCGGCAATCTGACCACGCCCACCAGCCTGGTGCGTGACGCCCATGCGGCCAAGCTCAAGGTCCACCCCTACACCTTCCGCGCCGAGAACGCCTTCCTGCCCACCAGCCTGCGCAACGGCAGCGAACCGGCCGAGCGCGGCGATATCGAGGCAGAGCTGCGCGCCTTCCTCGCCACCGGCATCGACGGTCTGTTCATCGACCAGCCGGACATCGCCGTGCGCCTGCGCCAGCAGCGCTGAGTCGCGCCGTGACGGATCAGGGGTTATCCTCAACCCCTGATCCGCACGACGAGACGCCGCGTGACTGACGCCTCCTCCCCTACGCCCCTGCAACGCCTCTGGCTCAGCGAGACCATTCGCCTGCGCGAGGAACACGCCGGCCCGCTCGAAGACGCCGAGGCCAATCGCCTGGCCCGCGCCGAGGACGGCGACCTGGCCGAGCGCATCCAGCATCGCGCCCTGTTTCTGGCCCGCCGTGATGGTCAGTGGCAGGCGCTGCTGCACTGGCTGCAGGGCGCGCGCCTGGCCGGCCTGCTGCTCGCCCTGCTGGCCCTGCTCAGCGGCGCCGGCCTGGCCCTGGCGGCACTGGGCGACGGGCGTCAGCCGGTCAATGTGTTCTGGGCCCTGGGCAGCCTGCTCGGGCTAAACCTGCTGATGTTGCTTGGCTGGCTGCTCGGCCTGCTGCTGACACGCGACCACCCCGGCGCACTCGGTCGTCTGTGGCTATGGCTCAGCGAGAAGCTGGCGCGCGATGCCAGCGCCGCGCAATTGGCCCCGGCCCTGCTGCTGATGCTGCAACGCCAGCGCCTGACTCGCTGGGGCCTGGGCCTGCTGGTCAACGGCCTGTGGACCCTGGCCATGCTCGCCGCGCTGACCACCCTGTTGCTGCTGCTCGCCACCCGCCGCTACGGCTTCGTCTGGGAGACCACCATCCTCGCCGGCGACACCTTCATCGCCCTGACCCAGAGCATCGGCGCCCTGCCCGCGCTGCTCGGTTTCAGCCTGCCGGATATCGAGGTCATTCGCGCCAGCGGCGATGCCGCCATCGCCAGCGAAGCCGCCCGGCAGAGCTGGGCCGGCTGGCTGGTCGGCGTGGTGCTGGTCTACGGCCTGCTGCCACGCCTGCTGCTGGCGCTGCTGTGCCTGTGGCGCTGGCAGTCAGGCACGCGCAGGCTGCGCCTGGATCTCGACCTGCCGGGCTACAGCCTGCTGCGACAGCGCCTGCAACCGGACAGCGAACGCCTCGGCGTCTGCGACCTGGCGCCAGCCGCTCTGCACCAGCCGCAAGGCGGCGCCAATGCCCAACCTGGCAGTGGCGCCCTCCTGCTCGGCCTGGAGCTGGACGAGCGCCGTCCCTGGCCACCGCTGCCGCTACCGAAGGGCGTGGCCGATGCCGGGGTGATCGACAGCCGCGAGCAGCGCCGCCAGTTGCTCGAACAGCTGACCCGCTTCCCGCCCCAGCGCCTGGCCATCGCCTGCGACCCACGCCGCTCGCCGGATCGCGGCACGCTGGCGCTGCTCGGCGAACTGGCACGCTCGTCTTCTGCCACACGCATCTGGCTGCTGCCGCCTGCCCCCGGCGAATGCCTGGACAGCGCCCGCCTGGCGGACTGGCACCAGGCCCTCGGCACGCTGGGACTGCCCCATGGCGACACCGCGCCGCTGAACTGGCTGGAGAGCGGACATGACTGATCACCACCTTCTCTCCCCCACCCCCTCTCGCGCGGGCGGGAGAGGGGAGCGCGTAGCCCGGATGCAATCCGGGGAAACCGTGCCAGGGTCTACACCATGAACCAGCCGCTGAAACTCGCCCTGGTCGGCCATACCAACGTCGGCAAAACCTCGCTGCTGCGCACCCTGACCCGCGATGTGGAATTCGGCGAAGTCTCGCCGCGCGCCAGCACCACGCGCCATGTCGAGGGTGCGCGGCTGTCGGTGGACGGCCAGGCGCTGCTGGAGCTGTACGACACCCCCGGCCTGGAAGACGCCATCGCCCTGCTCGACTACCTGGAGCGCCTCGACCGTCCCGGCGAGCGGCTGGACGGCCCGGCGCGTCTGGCCCGTTTCCTCGAAGGCAGCGAGGCGCGCCAGCGCTATGAGCAGGAAGCCAAGGTGCTGCGCCAGTTGCTGGCCTCCGACGCCGGCCTGTACGTGATCGACGTGCGCGAGCCAGTGCTGGCCAAGTACCGCGACGAACTGGCGGTACTGACCATGTGCGGCCGCCCGCTGCTGCCGGTGCTCAACTTCGTCGCCAGCGCCAGCCACCGCGAAGGCGAGTGGCGCGAAGCCCTGGCGCGTCTCGGCCTGCACGCCCTGGTGGCGTTCGACAGCGTGGCACCGCCGGAGGATGGCGAACGGCGTCTCTACGAAAGCCTCGCCCTGCTGCTGGAGCGCTCGCGCCCGCAGTTGCAGCGCCTGATCGAGGATCACGAGGCGCAGCGCCGCACGCGGCGCCAGGCCGGTCAGCGCCTGATCGCCGAGCTGCTGATCGACTGCGCCGCCTGCCGCCGCAGCGTCGCCGCTCAGCCGTTGCTGGAGCAGGCCGCCGTGAACGAGCTGCGTGCAGCCATTCGCCAGCGTGAACAGCGCTGCGTCGAAGCCCTGCTGCGCCTGTACGCCTTCCGCAGCAGCGATGCCAAGGCGGCCGACCTGCCGCTGCTCGATGGCCGCTGGGGCGACGATCTGTTCAACCCGGAAACCCTCAAGCAACTGGGCATCAAGGTCGGCGGCGGCATGGCCGCAGGTGCTGCCACCGGCGTAGGCGTCGACCTGCTGGTCGGCGGCATCACCCTCGGCGCGGCTGCCGCATTGGGCGCGGTGATCGGTGGCAGCGCGCAGACCCTGCGCAATTACGGGGAAAGACTGAAAGGAAAACTGAAGGGCCAGCGCGAGCTGACCGTCGACGACGCCGTGCTGCGCCTGCTTGCCCTGCGTCAGCAGCAACTGCTGGCGGCACTGGATAAACGCGGCCACGCCGCCATGGACGCCATCGCCCTCGGCGCCCCGCAGGAAACCCTATGGCGCCAGGGCAAGCTGCCCGCCCCACTGAACGTGGCACGCGCCCATCCCGAATGGTCGTCGCTCAACCCCGGCGCACGCCTGGAAGAGGCTGACCGCCATGAACAGGTGCAGCGCCTGGCGTCAGAGTTGCCCTGACCCGGACGAGTCCGAGCCATCAGGTGCGCGCGGCGCACCCTACGAGCGCGGCCCCTTGGCCTGGGTGAACGGAAATGAGGGGCGAGCCGCCCCCGAGCAGGCCCTACACCGCCACCGGCGCCTTGATATGTGGGTGCGCCTCGTAGCCGACCAGTTCGAAGTCCTCGAACCTGAAGGCCAGCAGGTCCTTTACCTCGGGGTTGAGCTTCATGGTCGGCAGCGGCAGCGGCTGGCGGGTCAGCTGCAGGTCGGCCTGCTCGATATGGTTGGCGTACAGGTGGCAGTCGCCGCCGGTCCAGATGAACTCGCCCGGCTGCAGATCGCACACCTGCGCCACCATCAGCGTCAGCAGCGCGTAGCTGGCGATATTGAAGGGCACGCCGAGGAAGATGTCCGCCGAGCGCTGATACAGCTGGCAGCTCAGCTTGCCGTCGGCCACATAGAACTGGAACAGCGCGTGGCACGGCGGCAGGGCCATCTGCTCGACCAGCGCCGGGTTCCAGGCCGAGACGATCAGACGGCGCGAATCCGGGTTCTTCCTGATCATCTCGATCAGTTTGGCGATCTGGTCGATGGACTCGCCATTGGGCGCCGGCCAACTGCGCCACTGGTAGCCGTAGACCGGGCCGAGGTCGCCGTTCTCGTCGGCCCACTCGTCCCAGATGCTGACGCCGTTGTCCTTGAGGTACTTGATGTTGGTGTCGCCCTGCAGGAACCACAGCAGCTCGTGGATGATCGAGCGCAGGTGACACTTCTTGGTGGTGACGATGGGGAAGCCATCGGCCAGGTCGAAGCGCATCTGGTAGCCGAACACGCTGTAGGTGCCGGTACCGGTGCGGTCTTCCTTGAAGGTGCCGTGCTTGCGCACATGGCGCATCAGGTCGAGGTACTGTTTCATCAGGCGGCTCCTTGTACGGGCTGGCGCTTGTAGGCGTAGGCGATCAGGCCGATGCCGCCGAGGATCATCGGCAGGCAGAGGATCTGCCCCATGGTCAGCCAGCCCCAGGCCAGGTAGCCCAGCTGGGCATCCGGCACGCGAACGAACTCGACGATGAAGCGGAACACGCCGTAGCAGGCGGCGAACATGCCGGACACGGCCATGGTCGGCCGCGGTTTGCGCGAATAGAACCAGAGGATGGTGAACAGCACCACGCCCTCCAGGGCGAACTGGTACAGCTGCGACGGATGGCGCGCCAGTTGCTCAGGGTCGGTGGGGAAGACCATCGCCCAGGGCACATCGGTGGCCTTGCCCCACAGCTCGGCGTTGATGAAGTTGCCGATGCGTCCGGCGCCCAGGCCGATGGGTACCAGCGGGGCGATAAAGTCCATCAGCTCGAAGAAGCTCTTGCCATTGCGCTTGCCGAACCACCAGGTCGCCAGCATCACCCCGATCAGCCCGCCGTGGAACGACATGCCGCCTTCCCAGACCCGCAGGATCTTCGCCGGTTCGGCGATATAGGCGGCAAAGTCATAGAAGAACACGTAACCCAGGCGCCCGCCGAGAATCACGCCCATGGCCACCCAGAACACCAGATCGGACAGCTTTTCCTTGCTCCAGCTGGCATCGAAGCGCGCCAGGCGGCGCGACGCCAGCCACCAGGCACCTCCAATACCCACCAGGTACATCAGGCCGTACCAATGGATTTTCAGCGGGCCGAGGGCAATGGCCACCGGGTCGATCTGCGGATAAGGCAGCATCAGAAACTCCTTAGATCAGAAAACTCAGGCCCACGCTCAGCAGCAGCAGGGCGAACAGACGCTTGAGCAGACGCGGCGACAGGCGATGGGCCAGACGCGCGCCGAAACGGGCAAAGAACATGCTGGTCAGCGCAATCCCCAGCAATGCCGGGAGATAGATGAACCCGACGCTCCACTGCGGCAGATTCGGATTCCCCCAGCCGGTGAACATGAAACTCAGCGCGCCGGCGATGGCGATCGGCAGACCACAGGCTGCCGACGTCGCCACCGCCTGCTGCATCGGTACGCTGCGCCAGACCAGAAAGGGCACGGTCAACGAACCGCCGCCGATGCCGAAGATCGCCGAAGCCCAGCCGATTACCCCGCCAGCCACCGCCAGCGCGGGCTTGCCTGGGACATCGCGACTGGCCCTGGGTTTCAGGTCCAGCGCCAGCTGCACGGCGATGACGATGGCGAAGGTGCCGATGATCTTCTGCAGCAGCGGCCCCTGAATCAGCGCCGCGGTCAGTGCCCCCAGCGCCGCACCGAGCAGAATCCCCAGGCTCAGCCAGCGAAACAGCGGCCAGCGCACCGCGCCCTTGCGATGATGCTCGAGCAGCGAATTGATCGAGGTAAAGACGATGGTCGCCAGCGAGGTACCTACCGCCAGGTGGGTGAGGATCTCGCTCGGCATGCCCTGCGAGGTGAAGCTCAGCACCAGTACCGGCACGATGATCAACCCGCCACCCACGCCGAACAGGCCAGCCAGCACACCGGCGGCCGCACCCAGCACCAGGTAGAGCAGCAGTTCCATCGACACCCCCAAAAACAAAGCGGCATGGTAACGGAATTGCCTGGGCAACGGCAGGCTCCGGGCGTCGGGGACAGGTGATCGCGCCCCCTGCGGCTTGCGAAGCGATGGCGATACTGAGAATGAATGTGCATCTGATAGCTAGAACGCCAGGTTACCGCTCGTGCTAGCCTGCTAGGCGACACTCACACCAGGATCGCCCCATGTGCCTGATCGTTCTTGCCTGGCGCCCCGGTCATCCGCAGCCGCTGCTGCTGGCCGCCAATCGTGACGAGTTCTATAGCCGCCCAACCTGGCCCCTGCGCGAATGGGAAGATGCCCCCGGTCTGTTCGCCGGACGCGACCTGCAGGCAGGCGGCACCTGGTTGGGGGTAACCGCGGACGGGCGCTTCGCCGCGCTGACCAATATCCGCGACCCCAGCCAGCCGCCCGGGCGGCGCTCGCGCGGCGAGCTGCCGATCGACTTCCTGCGCAGCGCGCTGGAGCCCCAGGCCTACCTGCAGCGAGTGGCGGACAAAGCCGCGGATTACGCCGGCTTCAACCTGCTGCTCGGTGATAGGCGACAGCTCTGGTACTACAACAGCCAGGAAGACCAGCCGCACGCCCTGGCGGAAGGTCTCTACGGCCTGTCCAACGCCAGACTCGACAGCCCCTGGCCCAAGCTGCAGCGGGCCAAGGCCGCGCTGGAGAATTGCCTGGACGCACCGGACAGCGAGCGCCTGCTGGCATTGTTGGCCGATACCGAGCGGCCACCCGAGCATCTGCTGCCGGACACCGGCGTCGGCCCGGCGGTCGAGCGCCTGCTGTCGACGGTATTTATCGCCAGCGCCAACTACGGCACCCGCGCCAGCACGGCGCTGATCCTCAACGCCGACGCCAGCTGGGAGCTGGTCGAACACAGCTTCGGCCCGCAGGGCGTGCCGCTGGGCGAGGTCGCCATCCGCAGGTAAGCGGGGCGTAGGGTGGATAACGCTTCCATCCACCATTGGTGGACGAGGCGGCCGCGCGAGCCAATGTCAGCAGAGAGGCGGTTGGTGCGCACGGCGCACCCTACGTCAGGGTCATCGCCGCGGCCCGCAGCCGCGGTTCAGGCCTGGATATTCGACGCTGGGTTGATCACCCGACCCAGGCCCAGATTGCGCAGCGCCAGGTGCAGGGTGCTGTAGATCAGGTGCGGATTGTCCATGGTCATCACCTGACCGAGCAACTCCTTGGCCTTGCTCTGGGTGACCTGACGCAGCAGCCATTTCACCTTGGGCAGGTTGGTGGCGTTCATCGACAGCGAATCGAAGCCCATGGCCAGCAGCAGCACGGCCGCGGCCGGATCGCCGGCCATCTCGCCGCAGATGCTCACCGGCTTGCCTTCGAGATGCGCGTCGTTGACCACCTTCTGCAGCGCCTGCAGCACCGCCGGGTGGAGGAAGTCGTAGAGGTCGGCGACCCGCGGGTTGTTGCGGTCGACCGCCAGCAGGTACTGGGTGAGGTCGTTGGAGCCGACCGAGAGGAAGTCCACCTGGCGCGCCAGCTCCCGGGTCTGGTACACCGCCGCCGGGATCTCGATCATCACGCCGATAGGCGGCAGCGGCACGTCGGTGCCTTCGTCACGCACCTCGCCCCAGGCGCGGTGAATCAGGTGCAGCGCCTCTTCCAGCTCCTGGGTGCCGGAAATCATCGGCAGCAGGATACGCAGGTTGTTCAGTCCCTCGCTGGCCTTGAGCATGGCGCGGGTCTGCACCAGGAAGATTTCCGGGTGGTCGAGGGTGACGCGAATGCCGCGCCAGCCGAGGAAGGGGTTCTCTTCCTTGATCGGGAAATAGGACAGCGCCTTGTCACCGCCGATATCCAGGGTGCGCATGGTCACCGGCAGCGGGTGAAAGGCCTGCAGCTGTTCGCGGTAAGTGGCGAGCTGCTCCTTCTCGCTGGGGAAGCGCTCGTTGATCATGAACGGCACTTCGGTGCGGTACAGGCCGACGCCCTCGGCACCGCGCTGCTGGGCACGGGCCACGTCGGCGAGCAGGCCGGTATTGACCCACAGCGGCATGCGGTGGCCGTCGAGCGTCTCGCAGGGCAACGCGCGCAGGGCATCGAGCCCTTCGGTGAGCTGACGCTCCTCCTCGACCACGTCGGCGTACTGCTTGCTCAGCAGCTCGCTGGGGTTGGTGAAGACTTCGCCGTGGTAGCCGTCGACGATCAGCTTGATGCCGTCGATCTTCGAATACGGCAGATCGACCACGCCCATGACCGTGGGGATGCCCATGGCGCGGGCGAAGATCGCCACGTGGGAGTTGCCCGAGCCGGTGACCGAGATCAGACCGGCCAGCTTGCCTTCGGGGACTTCGCCGAGCATCGCCGGCGACAGTTCCTCGCTGACCAGGATGGTGTTGTCCGGGTAGACCAGCGAGGTCTTGCGTTCTTCCTGCAGGTAGGCGAGCAGGCGTCGGCCGAGGTCGCGCACGTCGCTGGCGCGCTCGCGCAGGTAGGCATCGTCCATCAGCTCGAAGCGTTTGACGTGGTCGAGCACCACCTGACGCAGGGCGCCCTGCGCCCACTGGCCGCTCTTGATGACCTTGCGCACCTCGTTACCCAGGGCGGCATCGTCGAGCATCATCAGGTACACGTCGAACAGCGCGCGCTCTTCCTTGCGCAACTGCGTGGCGAGTTTCTCGGACAGCTCCTGCATGTCCTCGCGCACCCAGCCCAGGGCCTTGTCGAACAGCTCCAGCTCGGCGGCGATATCGTCGACGCTGCGGTCCGGCACCACGTTCAGATCAGCCGGGGGCAGCACCACCACCGCAGTACCCACCGCCGCCCCAGGCGCGCCCGGCACGCCGACGAACTTGGCCTCCTGCACACCCTTGCCCTGGCGACCGAGGCCCCGAATCGAACCAGTCGCCTCGGCATGGGCGATAACGCCGGCGAGCTGCGCGCTCATGGTGACCAGGAAGGCTTCCTCGCCCTCGTCGAACTGGCGGCGCTCCTTCTGCTGCACCACCAGTACGCCCATCACGCGGCGATGGTGGATGATCGGTGCGCCGAGGAAGGAGGCGTAGCGCTCCTCGCCGGTCTCGGCGAAGTAGCGATAGCGCGGGTGATCGGCGGCGTTTTCCAGGTTCAGCGGTTCCTCGCGGGTACCGACCAGGCCGACCAGGCCTTCGCTGGGGGCCATGCTGACCTTGCCGATGGAGCGCTTGTTGAGGCCTTCGGTGGCCATCAGCACGAAACGGTTGGTTTCCGCGTCGAGCAGGTAGACCGAGCACACCTGGCTGCCCATGGCCTCCTTGACCCGCTGCACGATGATCGACAGCGCCGCCTTGAGATCCTTGGCGGCGTTAACTTCCTGGACGATCTTGCGCAGCGTGTTGAGCATGCTCGATTGCGGTCCGTATCAGTCGCGCACTATCAGGCGCGGGGCGAGTTCCTTGAGTGCGCGGCGGTACACCTCGCGCTTGAATGTGACCACCTGGCCCAGCGGGTACCAGTAGCTGACCCAGCGCCAGCCATCGAACTCGGGCTTGCCGGTCAGGTCCATGCGCACCCGGTCCTCGGCACCGGTCAGGCGCAGCAGAAACCACTTCTGCTTCTGCCCGATGCACAGCGGCTGGCTGTGGGTGCGCACCAGGCGCTGCGGCAGACGATAACGCAACCAGCCGCGGGTGCAGGCGAGGATCTTCACATCCTGCTCTTCCAGCCCCACTTCTTCGTTCAGTTCGCGGTACAGCGCCTCTTCCGGCGACTCACGATCGTTGATGCCGCCCTGGGGAAACTGCCAGGCATCCTGGTTGATGCGCCGGGCCCAGAGCACCTGCCCGACATCATTGGTCAGGATGATGCCGACATTCGGGCGGAAACCATCAGAATCGATCACGGCAGGCAACCTCGTACACGCAAGTTCCGGCATTGTTCCACAAAGCCGAGTCCAGCAGCAACGCGGGTTTGGAGGCAGTGGGAAAGCCCGGCCAAAGCCGCTATTCTGGCGCGCCCCGAACATTTGCAGAACAGGTACAGAACCGTGCGCTTGGCCCTTTTCGATCTCGACAACACCCTGCTGGCTGGCGACAGCGATCACAGCTGGGGCGAATTCGTCTGCCAGCGCGGCCTGGTCGACGCGGCCGAGTACCTGGCGCGCAACGACGCCTTTTATGCCGACTACTGTGCCGGCAAGCTGGACGTGGTGGCCTACCAGAACTTCAGCCAGGCCATTCTGGGTCGCAGTGAAATGGCGCAACTGGCGCAGTGGCACCGCGAGTTCATGGCCGAGGTGATCGAGCCGATCATCCTGGCCAAGGGCGAGGCGCTGCTGGCCGAACACCGTGAGGCCGGTGACAAGCTGGTGATCATCACCGCCACCAACCGTTTCGTCACCGCTCCGATTGCCGAACGCCTGGGCGTGGAGACGCTGATCGCCACCGAGTGCGGCATGCAGGACGGTCGCTATACCGGGCAGATCACCGGCACGCCGTGCTACCAGGGCGGCAAGGTGACGCGCCTGAACGAATGGCTGGCCGAGACGGGGTACAACCTGGACGGCGCCTACTTCTATAGCGACTCGCGCAATGACCTGCCGCTGCTCGAGGCCGTGGCCAACCCGGTAGCGGTCGACCCGGATGAGGTACTGCGCGCCACCGCCCTCGAACGCGGCTGGCCGGTGATTTCGCTGCGCTGAGCGCACGCCGCACAAACGCCGCAGGGTGCGCCGCGCGCACCACTCAGGTTCCGGCCTTAGTAGCCGGGCGCACGGCCTGGGCGGCCCCGGGACACTCTACAGGGCTGGGCAGTCGAGATTCATCGAACCACACGCCCTCTCCCGCCCTTCGGGCACCCTCTCCCATAAATGGGAGAGGGTCATCAGAAGCCGCTCTGCGGCTGCTTCATACCGGCTTGGCTCCCATCAACGCCATGATGGCGATCAAGAGCAGCAGAATCAGCCCCGCATAGATCAGGCACAGACGCTTGAGCGACGTCGGTGCCGGCGCATCGCCCAGCGCGCGCCAGGCCGCCAGGCGGGCGGCCAGAAGCAAACCGAGCAGCATCATCAGCGCATAGAGAATGCTGCCCAGCAGCAGCCAGGTCTGCCCCAGCGGCCAGCCGGCGGTATCCACCAGCCAGTAGCCGGTCACCGGCAGGCTCAGCGCCAGCACGGCGAACGCCGGGAAGCTGAACAGCAGGGTCACGCGCAGCTTGCGCGCCAGCACCGCCGCATCAGCCTTGCGCTGCGCCTTGAACAGCATGACGCCGTGGGCGATCAGGCCGAGCAGCAGCAGAACGCCCGGGGCGCCGTGGAGAATGCGAACCAGCAGGTAGTGTTCCATCAGGGGCTTCCTTGGTTATCAGGCGATTACGTAGGGTGGATAAACCGCCAGCGCTCTGGCGGGTCATCCACCCTACCGGTCGAAAGCGGTGCTCAGCCGAGAAACAGGCGATAAGCCGGGTTGTCGCTCTCGTCCCAGTAGGGGTAACCGATGGCGTCCAGCGCCGCGGGTACCAGGTGGCGCTCGTCGGCGGGCACCTGCAGGCCGGCGACCACACGGCCGTCGGCGGCGCCGTGGTTGCGGTAGTGGAACATGGAGATGTTCCAGCGCCCGCCGAGCTTCTGCAGGAAGTTGAACAGCGCGCCGGGGCGCTCGGGAAACTCGAAGCGCAGCACCATCTCGTCGCTGACCTGCGCCGCATGGCCGCCGACCATATGGCGGATATGCAGCTTGGCCAGCTCGTTGTCGGTCAGGTCCAGCACCGGGAAGCCCTGCGCGCGCAGGCCCTCGACCAGCGCCTGGCGTGGGTCGTTCTCCGGATGGGTCTGCACGCCGACGAAGATGTGCGCCTCGCGGTCGGTGTGGTAGCGGTAGTTGAACTCGGTGATCTGGCGTTTGCCCACCGCTTCGCAGAAGGCCTTGAAGCTGCCCGGCTGCTCGGGGATGGTCACGGCGATGATTGCCTCGCGCTTCTCGCCCAGCTCGGCGCGCTCGGCAACGTGGCGCAGACGGTCGAAGTTGACGTTGGCGCCCGAATCGATGCCCACCAGCACTTCGCCATTGCCGCCCTGGCGCTCGACGTACTTCTTGATCCCGGCCACCGCCAGCGCGCCGGCCGGCTCGGTGATCGAGCGGGTGTCGTCGTAGATGTCCTTGATCGCCGCGCAGATTTCATCAGTGCTGACGGTGATCACCTCGTCGACATGCTGCTTGCAGATATCGAAGGTGTGCTGGCCGATCTGCGCCACCGCCACGCCGTCGGCGAACAGCCCGACGCTCGGCAGCACCACGCGTTCACCCGCAGCCATGGCGGCCTGCAGGCAGTTGGAGTCGTCCGGCTCAACGCCGATCACCTTGATTTCCGGGCGCAGGTATTTGACGTAGGCGGCGATGCCGGCGATCAGGCCGCCACCGCCGACCGGCACGAAGATGGCGTCGATATGACCCTGGTGCTGGCGCAGCACCTCCATGGCCACGGTGCCCTGCCCGGCGATCACCAGCGGATCGTCGTAGGGGTGAATGTAGGTGTAGCCCTTCTCCTCCACCAGTTTCAGCGAATGCGCCAGCGCCTCGGGGAAGGCATCGCCGTGCAGCACCACCTTGCCGCCACGCGAACGCACGCCCTGCACCTTCAGCTCCGGCGTGGTGCGCGGCATGACGATGGTCGCCTTCACCCCCAGGTGCTTGGCCGCCAGAGCCAGACCCTGGGCGTGGTTGCCGGCCGAGGCGGTGACCACGCCGCGCGCCAGTTCTTCGGCCGAGAGCTGCGCCAGCTTGTTGTAGGCGCCGCGAATCTTGAACGAGTACACCGGCTGCAGATCCTCGCGCTTGAGCAGAATCTGGCTGCCCAGCCGCTCACTGAGCTGGCGGGCGGGTTGCAGCGGGGTTTCCACCGCGACGTCGTAGACGCGCGAGGTGAGGATCTTCTTCACGTACTGTTCGAGCATGGCGATTTCGCAGGCGTTAGGGCTTGGAGGGGAGCTGCCGAGTCTACCCCATGCGCGACCACCCGGGCACCCGACCAGCGGAGCGGAATCTCCGGCCGCTTCGCCAGTCTGCTTTCATGACCCGAGCAGTGCACCGTCAACCAGAGGATTTCCCCATGCCCATTGGTATTTCCCGCCTGCTCGTGCAAGGCACCCCAGCCGACGACCTGCTGGTCGCCCACCCCGAACCG
This sequence comes from Pseudomonas sp. GD04158, assembly GCF_029834875.1. Lineage (NCBI taxonomy): Bacteria > Pseudomonadati > Pseudomonadota > Gammaproteobacteria > Pseudomonadales > Pseudomonadaceae > Pseudomonas > Pseudomonas sp. GD04158. Next base: position 39,429 of record NZ_JAODYT010000043.1, read on the forward strand.
AGCCGCCTGGTCGGTGGCAATGGCAACGACGTGCTGATCGACGGCCCCGGCAGCGACTCGCTGCTCGGCGGCAGTGGCGTGAACCGCCTGTATGGCGGGCTCGGCGACGACTACTACACCTACGACATCAACGCAGACGGTCGGGACGTGATCCTCGACTTCGACCCCACGCCCGGCAACATCGACACCCTGATCATCAACGAGAGCCTCGAAGAGTTCGGCCCGTTCGAGCGCTATCAGGACGACCTGCTGATCGGTCTGTACAGCACGCCGGCAGTGGTGACCATACGCAACTTCTTCCTCGACCCCGCGTTTCGCATCGAACGCTTTCGCTTCGGCGCCGTGCAGGTCACCGACAAGGATATTCTGCGCAGCTTCCACATCGACCCGCTGGCCCCGCCCGGCCGCACCGCGGACGATCCGCCCAGCTACACCGGCGAGCGCATCCGCCTGACCGGCAAGGAATGGGCCGACAGGCTGGTGGCGGGTGACCAGCCGACCTACATGCTCGGCCGCGGCGGCAACGACATGATGATCGGCAGCCGGCACAGCGACGTGCTCAACGGCGGCACGGTCAAGCCGATGTTCTTCGGCGACAATCAGTGGAACCAGCTCTACGGCGGGCCCGGCAACGACTACTACCAGGTCGACTACAGCTGGGATTTCAGCAACCACCGCATCTACGACTACGACACTACCCCCGGCAACATCGACACCCTGCAGATCCGCGGCCCGGTGACCGCCGACCAGGTGCGCCTGTATGGCGTGCAGGGCGGCTCGCTGTCCATCGAGCTGGACACCGAGCAACGCATCGTCATCGTCAACTACCTGCTGGACAAGGCCTTCGTGGTCGAAAGGATTCGCTTCGACGATGGCTCCGAACTGAACGAGGCCACCATTCGCCAGCGTCTCGGCCTG